>JANNDD010000937.1:0-7634 GCA_031387365.1 Armatimonas sp.
ATCACAGATGCCGATAGAGTCTATCCCGGCGATGGTGTCGCGCCTCTGCGGCGTATCCTGCGCAACTTAGACTACAGTGGCTTCCGTGGCTTTCTCTCCCTGGAGCTTTTCAACGAAAGCTACTACCAGGAAGACCCGCTCTCGGTGGCGAAAACGGGTCTGGGAAAACTCAAGCGCGTGGTCGAGGACGCGCTCTAGCCCCGCTTGCCCTTGAGTGCGGAGTAGAGCGCGGGCGCGAGAATCAGCGTGAAGAGCGTGGACATTGAGAGCCCACCAATCACGGCGATGGCGAGGGGCCGCTGCAGCTCCGCACCCGCTCCGATTCCGAGCGCCAGCGGAAAGAGGGTGAGAATCGCCGTGAGGATAGTCATGAGCTTGGGGCGCAGACGAACTTTCCCCGCATAGACCAGAAGCTCATCCAAAGACAGCGCCGCCAGTGACTCACGCTGAGCAAGCTGGCGCGTGTAGTCAAAGAGAAAGATACCGTTCTCCGTGACAATCCCAATGATCATGATGGCTCCCGTGATTGAGCCAATATTGAGCGGCGTGTGGGTGATCGTGAGCGCGAGAACCACGCCAGAGAGCGAGGCGATGGCTGCCCCAAAGAGCGCAACAGGCTCCTCAAACGAGCGAAAATAGAAGAGCATCACTAGGAAAACCAACAGTATTACGATGCCAAGGATCAGAAGTAGCTGTTTGAACGACTCCTGCTGGCTCTCGTAGAGCCCGCCGTACTCGATGATGTAGCCAGGCGGAAGATTGAGTTTCTTGAGCTGGACTTTGACGTCCTCAATGACGCTCCCAAGATCACGGCCACTGATCTGCGCGGTGACGGCCACCATGGGGCGCAGGCCCTGGCGCTCGGTCTCGGTGCTCCCCCCTGTCCGCTCCACGCTCGCTAGCGTTACCAGGGGCACTGAGTCGCCGCTCGGGGTGACGACTAAAAGCGCCTGCAAGTCACTGAGGCTACGCTGTCGCCCGGCCTGGCTCAAGACGCGAACAGGAACCTGTCGCTCGCCGTTTTGTACGAGGGTTGTCACAATATCGCCGTAGAGTGCCGTGTTCACCGCCGCGCTCACCGACTCGGGTGTCATCCCCATGGCGGCAGCCTTCGCTTTGTCCACTTTCAGCTCAACCTCAGGGCCACTCTGCGTAATCCCATCGAACTCATCCACGACACCTTTGACGGAGCTTACTAGCTTCCCCACCTCAGGAGCAAGGGCCTGAAGTGTCTTGATGTCATCGCCGTAGATCCGAACTTCGACGGGCTCAGGGGCGCCCGCAAGATCCCCAATCAGATCTTTCAGGATCTGGATAAACTCGATCTCAATGCCCGGGACTTCCTCATGAATCTTATCGCGCAGATCGTCCATGATGGCGTCTACACCGCGCTTTCGCTGCGCACGTGGCTTCAGGCGCACCAGAAAGTCCCCGTCATGCGGATAGGTCAAGTGGAACCCCAGCGCCGCTCCAGAGCGGCGTGAGTACGCCTGCACCTCGGGTGTCTCCAAAAGCCGTGTCTCGATCTGCCGACAGACTCGGCTTGTCTCCGCCAGCGATGTGCCCGGCGGCATCTTATAGTCCAGCACAAACCCGCCCTCGTCCATGGCGGGCATGAAGCCGGTTTCGAGCCGCGTGAAGAGCACATAGACTCCAAAGAGCACGGGTATGAGCAAGAAGAAGAAAGCCGTTTTATTGCGCAAAACGGTGGTCAAGATGCGCCCATAGAGATTGCCCACGAGCTGCATGAGCTTTCCCCCCTCTCCCCCTTTCCCAAGGAGGAACGACTGCCCGGGAGAGGGGCTAGGGGAGAGGTTAGTCCGTAGCCAGTGCGCAGAGAGAATCGGGGCAATGGTAATCGCCAGAAGTAGCGAGACGGTGAGTGTTAAAACAATGGTGAGCGCCAAGGGGCCGAAGAACTGGCCGGTGATCCCGGAGAGCAGAGTCAAAGGGATAAAGGTAACAATAGTCGAGAGCGACGAGGCCACCATGGCAGGGCCAATCTCTTTGAGCGCCTGTGTCACAGCTTCTTGAGTCGGCAGACCATCTTGCAGGTGCCGGTAGATATTCTCCACCACCACAATTGCATCGTCCACGACAAGACCGAGCGCCACGGCGAGTGCGCCCATTGTCATGATATTGATGGTCTGCCCCAGTAGAGAGAGCAGCCCAAGAGTGATCAGGAGCGAGGCAGGAATGACGGTGAGTACGACAGCGGCGGAGCGGAAGTTGCCCAGAAAGAGAATCAGTACAAAGGCTGCGAGCGCCCCACCAATGAGAATCGCCTCCCCAACACTGCTCACGGCCTCTTGTACCAGATCCGCCTGGTCGTAGAAGTACTCCACTTTCGTCCCCGCAGGCAGACTTCCTTTCAAGCGCGCCAGAGTCGCCCGCACATCCCGTGCGATATTCATGGTGTTGCCGTCGGGCTGGCGCAGGACATTGACCAGCACAGCCTCGGTACCCGCCGCCGTGACCGCGACATTCGCGGGGGTGAAGCTACGAGTCACCGTGCCCAGATCGCCCACGGTGATCGCAGTCTGATTTTTCGCCGCGACCACCACGCCCGCAATCCCCTCCGGGCCGCTAGCTTGATTGACCGAGAGCACGGCGAATCTATGGTAGCGCTCATCAAACTGCCCCACAGCGGAGACCGTATTGCTCGCCTTGATGCTTTCCTCGACTTGCGTGACCGAGAGTCCGTGTGCCCGAAGCCGCGAGGGATCGAGCCGCACGGCGTACTCCCGCGCATGCCCCCCCACAAGCCTGACCTCAGAGACTCCCTCCAGCTTGGTGAGCTCGGGGCGGAGGGTGTAGTTGGCGTAGTCGTGCAGCGCCGAGAGATCCACCTGAGGGGAGGTCAGGCTCAGACCTAAGATAGGAAAAACTGTTGGGCGCATGAGCTGCGTGCGCAGCGCGACACCCGCAGGCAAAGTAGCACGTACCTCCGCGAGATTAGTGTTGGCTAGATTCAGTGTCTGGAGCATCGGCGTTCCCCACTGGAAGTCCGCCGTCAGCTCCGCCGAGCCCCGCGAGGTTACTGAGCGAATCCGTCGTATCTGCGGGACGCTGCTGAGCGCCTGTTCTAGGGGTTTGGTCACCTCGACCGTCACCCGCCCCGGAGGCATGTCGCCGTAGTCGGCCATGATCTTGATGCGCGGAATGTCAAGCTGTGGGAAGATCGCGGTTGGCACGGTGCGGATCGAGAACGCCCCAAACAGACAGGCGATCATCGTCAAGAAGAGCAGCGCCCGGGCGTAGCGTGTCAGAAACTGCGCCAGCCTCATGGCTTTTCCTCGTCGGCTTTTTCAGTTTTCTTCGGAACCTCGATGCTCACCTTGCCACCGTCTTCGACCTCGTGCGCTCCTACCACTACCACTTGTTCGCCGGAAGCGACCCCCTCACGAATCGCTACCCAGTCCTCGTTGCGCAGCCCAAGCTTGACTTTCTTGCGGTGGGCGATGCTGTCCGCCCCTACCACGACCACGGCGTCTCCCTGTTCCTCCTCAACGAGCGCGGAGAGGGGAATAACGACACCGGAAGCGCTAGAGGAGAGAGTCACCAGCGCTTTGCCGCTAAGCCCCGCTCTTAGGTTGCTCGGGGCACTCCCCAGTAGTGTCAGCCACGCGACCCCGTTACCACTGCCATCCGTGCCCTGCCCCAGGCCACTCACACGGGCACGGTACGACGTCGTTGAGAGAGTATCAAAGCGCAGCGTCGCGTCCTGACCGACACGCAGCGTCGTCAGGCGTGTCTCAGGAATGCCCACACGAAACCGCAGGTGCCCTGGCTGGCCAAGCTCTAGAAGCAGCGTTCCGGGCTGCACCGTGTCGCCCACATTGGCGGCGCGACGCACCACGATTCCCGAGAGAGGTGCCGTAACGCGTAGGTACTGGGCGCGCACCTCGGTCTGGAGCTTTGCTTGCTCCTTCTGCTGGACATCGTTCTTTCCGGCCCTTGCCTGCTCCAGTGCGGCCTGTGCACTCGCAACCTGCGCCTTCGCGGCGGCGAGCTCCTGATGCTTGCCCACTTCGGTGAGCTTAGCACCCTCCGCCGCCTTGAGGGTGCTCTCGGCCTCGGTGACGCGGGCTTCGGCGACCGCAATATCCTCTTTACGGCTGCCCTCTTCCACGAGCTTTCTCCGCTGGAGTGCTTCCTGATAGACGCCCTCCGCCACTTGGGCCGCTGCTCTTGCCTCTTCCCACTGCCGCTGCGAGACCACCTGCTCGTCGAGAAGGCGCTTGGTGCGCTTTAGCTGTGCTTGTGCTGACTGGTTCTGCGCGTCTGCTTCGGTGAGAGCCGCTCGTGCAGCGGCGATCTCTTGCGGCCGAGAGCCCGCCTTGACGCGCTCTAGCTCCCGCTGTGCCGTTGCCAGTGCCGCCTTGGCCTTCGTCACCTCTGCCCCATTGCCACTTTGCAGTGCGATAAGCTCGCCCTCTGCTTTTTTCACCAGGGCATGGGCGGCAAGGAGGCTAGCCTCGCTCTGGCGCTGGGAAAAGCCGACGCGGAGCTTCTCCTGATCCACCGCGAGAGTTGCCTGAGCAAGCAGTGAGGGCGCTTCACCGGGTTCTAGCTCCGCCACAACCTGACCGGCTCGCACGAAGTCGCCTTCACGCACAGACATCAGGCGGAGGCGACCCGCGACCTGTGCACTGACCAAAGTAGTGGCATTGGGCTCTGGCTCCGTCACCCCAAGCAGCTCCACGGTCTCTTTCAAGGGGCGTGGCCCGGCGATAGCAACTTGCACCTGGGCAATGCCCTTTACCTCGGCCTCAGCGGTTCCCTCACCGTTCGGTGCAGAGGTGCTGCGCCGCCAGAAGAAAAAGAGCGTGCCCGTTAAGACCACCGCGAGCACAAGGGGAAGTACACGACGCAAGGTATTCATCCTTTTTTCCCACTTTGGCTTAGTGGTGTAAGAGCTGGAGGTGCGTAGCGCATGGGCTGCGTACTCACAGGAGTGGGTAGCACTGCTCCCAAAGCGCGTTCCAGGCCCGCCTCGGCGATGTTATAGTCGGCGAGCGCTTTGAGGTAGCTCTGGAACGCGGAGCGGAGCACACCAAGCGCATCTAAAACATTCAGATAGCTGGTCGCTCCTTCGCGGTAGCCTGTCTCTGCGAGCTGGTAGAGGCGCAGCGCACGCTGAAGCTGCTCCTCGCCCGTGCGCGGCACGAGCGCTCGTGCTTGCTCGTGAAGATAGATCGCGGTTGTGAGATCCAGTGCCACCTGCTGCCGCACTGATACTAGGCTTGCTTCTTTCTCGGTCGTGGCCGCCTGTGCCTCCCGCACCGAGGCGCGAATCTGCCCATTGTCCAGTAGCGGAAAGACAACGCCCACTCTGTAGCTATCCCCCCCCAGCCAGTTCAGAAGCTGATTGTGCGCATAGGTAGCCACCGCTTCAGGCCGGTTTGCGGACTTCGCCACCTCAATTTTCGCTCGCTGCGCGGTGAGCAGCGCCTGCGCGGACACAACACGGGGCTGCTGCTCAATGCCACGGAGCAGTGCCGCCGTATCGTAGGTCTTGAGAGTCGCCCCCGAGAGAGCAGGAACAGAAAGCAGCGCATCAGGTGGCTGCTGGAGAAGGATATTCAGGGTGGCAGTTTGTATCTTGACGTTGGTTTCCGCTACCAGCAGAGCCTGCCGCGCATTCTCCGCCTCGAACTCGCTACGAAGTACATTGGCAATGGGAACATCGCCCGCCTTGTACTGGGCATCTGCAAGCCGCGCAAAAGTCTCCGCGACACCGAGTGCCTGCTTCGTAAACTCCGATGTGGCCTGCGCCGATTGTAGGCTAAACCAGGCAGAGCGCACTTGGTAGGCGATATCTTGCTCCACGAGGCGAAGTTCGGTGCGGGGCACCTCGACTTCCAAGCGAGATTGCGCGAAGAGTGCTTGCCTTGGCCCGAATATATTTAACCGCTGGGTAAGCTGAATATCCTGCCCCGTAGCCCCAGCACCAATACTGTCTAGGTTCTTACTATAACCGATGTCCAGCTCAGGGTTGGGTAGAGAGCGTACTCCCGCGAGATGTAACTCGGCCTGAAGCACGCGTTGCCTCGCCGCTAGAATTTCGGGGTGCCTGGCAAGCACCTGACGCACGGCACCGTCGAGCGTTGCGAGATTAGGGTTGGGTGTTTGCGCTAGAACGTGCGCAGCCGACACACTGATACCAAGAGCAAACGAAGTACGGAAAATGCTCATGACCTACTGTAACACAAGAGCCTGCTTTCATGCATAAAGCTTCTCGGCCAGCGTGATGCAAAAATTGTTCCTAGTGACCTTGATACGAGAATCCAGTATCATGAGCGTATGAAAAAACAGCTCCCCCCGTCTTTTTTGTTGCGTAGTAGCCAGGTCTGATGCGAAACTACCTCCGACTACTCTCTTGCCTATTTCTGCCACTTTCTGTTCTCCTAGTCGTGGCGTGCTCGCCGCAACAGGCACCGATGGCAACAGTATCAGCGACAACAGCGGCAGAGGACACACCGTTTGTCGGGAGCGCGGCCTGTGAACCCTGTCATACAGCGGAGTTTAAGAGCCACCAGAACACCCGGCACGCGGCGACACTACGCAGTGCGACTCTAGCCGAGCTAGGGGCACTTGCTCCTGCACCGGGCGTGATTCCGGACGTCGGGAAGCTCACAGTGGATCAAGGTAAATTTTTCGTAGATGATGGGCTTCTTCAGCTTGTTTTAGGCTCTGGCAAGACTGGAATGACCTTCCTCGCGCTCTTTGACTCTAGTAGTACAGAGATCCGCCAGAGCTATTTCCCTCAGGAAAAGTGCTGGATGACGACGCCAGGCCAGGAAAAGCAGATGCCTGGCGAAAGTGGGCATATCTTTGCCGCAGAGGAGACACGGATCTGCCTAAGTTGTCATGTAGTGACCTTGCCCTCGTCCTCGCTCACTCCTGAGCGGCGCTTCTTTGGTGTGGGCTGCGAGTCATGCCACGGATCGGGCGCGGAGCATGTTGCAAAGATGCAGCTTGGAAAGCGGCCTGCGAGCCTTGCGATTAGCTCCCTGAAAAACGCCAGCGGCCAGGAGCTCAATGCGCTCTGTGGGCGTTGCCATAGGACTCTGGAAGACGCCTCGGGGATGAGTCCAGCACTCAAACAGGGCACGAACCGCTTCCAGCCGTATGGACTCGCACTAAGCCGGTGTTTCAAAGAGAGCAAGGGTAAGCTAACTTGCGTGACTTGTCACAACCCACACGAAGATGCCAAAACCGACCAGAAGCACTACGAGAAAGCCTGCTTGAGCTGCCATAGCGCTCCCAAAAAAGTATGCCCCGTCAATTCCAAAGAGAAGTGCGTGAGTTGTCACATGCCCACGAAGCCCGTCTTCCCCACGGGTGATGTCCCCATCCGGATGGCAGATCACTTCATCAAGATTTCACGCTAGCGGTTTGATGGGGCAGTCAGAAGCTGCATTCTTCTCTCCGAAAATCCAATCCGAGCCACGGCTCCGCTCTCAAAAGGCAGAAAATATCTCTCAATAGAGCCTTTTTCACGAATCGCTCCGCCGCCCCATGAAATGAGGCGTCTGGGTAGCCTGCGGCCGCAAAGCCCGTGCCGGGCTACCGAGTCCGTCTCCCCAGCCCGGCACGGGCTTCGCGGCGCTTGCGCCATTGCAGACGCC
>JANNDD010000958.1:0-19433 GCA_031387365.1 Armatimonas sp.
GAGGGGCTTGTCGTCTTTGGTCCAGTAGCGCCAGGTGGTAAACGTGACGCGATCGGTGGCGGGGCGGGGCTTGCCTTCGAGGAGCCACTTGGGCCACGCCTTGATCGGGCCGGTCTTGCCCGTCCACTCGACACCGTCTTCTGGGGGGAGCTGTTCGTCGCCGATCAAGCGATTGACCCAGAGGTTGGTGATTTTGACTTCGAGCGTGTTGCTGCCAGGGCGCACCAGCTCCGTAATATCCAAACGCCACGGGGCCTTCCAGAGCGTGCCCAGCGACTGGCCGTTGAGGAGCACATCGGCGAAGTTTTTCACCACTCCCAGATCGAGAATCACCGCGCGGGTCGGGTCGGGCGTGTGCGTGAAGCTCGTTTTATAGGCCGCCGTGCCCGAGAAATACTTGGCATCGGGCTCGGGGAGCTCTGTCCAAGAGACGAGCTTTTCGAGGGTGCGTGACGCTTGGCCGGGGAAGGTGAGTTCCCAGCCCGTGAGCAGCGTCTCGCGGAGCGCGAGAGCAGCGACTTGCTTAATCGCGCCGCGCGGATCAGTGAAGGTGTAGGTGCCAGGCGTGTAGGCGAGCAGCTTTCCACCCGTGAGCGTGAACTCGGGGAGCGCGTTGTCGGGGCCGCTGCCCAGTAGAACGAGTGTCTCGTTCTCGTGGGCGGTCTTCTCTTTGGGCTTACCATCGAGCGTGTAGGAGATTTTCAGGTGCTTGACGTGCAGACTGATCGGGTCGCCAAAGAGCGCGTTGGTCGCGGGAATCTCGGTCTCCCCTGCGGCGACCAGCTCTTTCACTTTTGCCGTCACGTCCGCGCCGCCCGCACCGTCGGTGGCCTCGTAGCGCGCCGAGAGAATCTCCAGCACGGGGGGACGGGGGGCACTCACATTGCCGCCCGTGCGCTCAATCTTGGTAAGCTGCTTGCCAGGCTTTGCATTTTTGCGAAACACCACAAACACGGATTCTGCGGGGCCGAGCTGGAGCGTGACACGGGTGTGGGTCTTATCGGCCTGCCAGAGTGGAGCGGCCTCGGTTGCGCCCGTCTCCGGGTGCCAGAGTTCAGGAGCGCGCCCAACGACACGAAAACCGACCGTGGCTTTCTGATTCGTGTAGCGCTGGTTGCTCACAAAATAAATCTCGGCATCAGCAGTGCTCCGATGCAGCCAGACAAAGGGCGTCGCCTTGGGAAGCATCACATCCGGCGCGGGCAAGGCGGCTGTCAGCGTGGTTAGAGTGAGCTGCGCGGCGAGCGCTTTAACTTCGGTATCGCACGCGGGGTAGCCCACTAAGCTGGGAGACTTCTCCGGCTTGCGCCCAACAATCTTCGCACCCGCCTTGCTGAGCTCCACCAGCTTGGCCGTGGTCTGCGGCGTTAACCACACGGAGTCGGGGATCATGAGAACTTTGTAGCGCGCGCCCGAGGGCAAGACCAGCTCGCCTTTGTCCACTTTGGCGGTCCGTAGCACCGTGCGATCGCAGCCGTCGTAGTCGTAGCCGGGCGGCAGGCTAGGGCGGTACAGATCGTTGGGGGCATCGTCGCCGCAAAACGTCAGCACATCGGCCACAAAGCGCCCGGACTGCAAGAGATGTTGGCAGCGGGCAACATAGGTCAACCAGGTTCCCGCCTGCTTCCACCAGGTCTGTGTGCGCTCCAGGTGCGAGCCCCACGGCCCCATCGTCATTCCGGGCTTCAGATCAAGCCACGGCTGGTGAGCATACCGATGAAAAATATAGCGATTCACCCCTTGCGAGAACATCCGATCCCCCAGCGCCTTGATGCCGTAGGGCTCCACCTGCCAGCGCCCCTCGTTCTCGCCCGCCGTGAAAGACTCCGCTCCTACAATCTTGCGGCCCATCACGTGAGCGCAGCTCGCCGCGATTTTTACGGTCTCGCCCGCACTACCACCAGGCACCCAGAACTCGCCCATCAAAATATCGCCCTGCATCCCGATCTGCAGGTTATCAAAGGGCCCATTGCCATACGGCTCCACGGAGAACTGGAGCTTATTCTCATGACAGAGCTCTTTAAAGCGCCCGGTGTAGTTGTCCGCAAACAAATCCGCAATTGTGCGGCGCCAGTCCCACAAGAAGCGCTCGGACTGCTCGGCGCTTCCGATCACGCGCCCGGTGACCACGGGCATCCACGGCAGCGGATCGTAGCGGTGCTGTGCGATAAACGCGCGGCGCAGCTTGGGGGTCCAGTTCTGACTGCCCATCTCGTAGGAGTCAATCAGCGCATTGTTCAGCGACTTACCCACCAAGTCGGGGCCTAAGTCGGCAAGCACCGGCGCGACCCCTTTTTCCCAGTGCAGCTCGATAGCCTCCCGGCTCAGCTTGTCGCACTCCAGCCCACGGCCTGCCTCGGGTGCGGGGGCGTTCATTGCGCCTGTGGTCGTGTGCCCCATACGGAGCAGCAGCCAGCTCCCAGCGGGCGCGTCCCAGGTCAGCTTGCCATCGGGTGTGCACTGAAGCACCACCACATCGGCCCAAGGAGTCGCGGCCTCAGTGGCCTGCCCCTCGCCTGCGGCCCCCTTGACATTGAGCCCTAGCCCATCGCCGCCCCGGTCAAACAGCGCCTTGGCACGGATATTGGCGATGCGCGCCGTGTCGCCTGCTGCCGGGACTTTCACGGCTAGCACGGCGATATCTTTGTAGTAATCGGAGCGCTTGGTGGGCTCTTTGAGCTCCAGTGCCAGCTTTTTCCCGCCTATAACTGTGCTCTCAGACCAAGTGAGTGCCTGCATGGAAAACTCGGGCGTGATCCAGGGACCACCGGAGCTCGACCAGCCCGCGCAGTTATGAAAGCACAGCTCCAGCCCGACGCGCTTGGCCTCTTTGGCGGCGTGCGTCATCGCCTGGCGCCACTCGGGGGTCATGTAGAGCACTTTACCCAGCGGGATTCCCTGATCCACATTGAAGATCTGCGCCCCGCCAATGCCCGCCTGTGCCATCGCCTCCAGATCCGCGGTGATGCCCTCGTGGGAGATATTGCCGTTCATCCAGTGCCACCAGGTATGGGGACGCGCCGCCAGCGGCGGTGTCTGGAACTCTGCAGCAGTCAGCACCTCCACAGGGGAAGCCTTGGCTTTGGGCTCTTTGTCCTGAGCAAGCGTGGGAGTGGCGGCGAGGGCAAAGCTAGTAGCGAGAAACGCGCGTCGGTTCATACAGAGAGATTCGGCAAAAGAATCCTTTGTCCCTGCTCAAGCATCGCGGAAAATCCCCTGGCGGACGGTGACCACTCGGGCGTTACGCACAGCATCCAGTGGGATGGGGCTCAGATCGGTCGTGGTGAGGAACGTCTGGCCGCCGCCGGTGAGTGAGAGGGCGAAGATCTGGTTGCGGCGGCTCTCGTCCAGATCGGAGAGGACATCATCGAGAAGCACAATCGGTGGCTCCCCGACCGTTTCCTCGATAAGCTGCCGCTCGGCGAGGCGTAGGGCCAGCGCGACCGTGCGCTGCTGGCCCTGAGAGCCGTAGGTGCGCGCATCTAAAAGCAAGCCACCAGGAGGGCCGATGCGAAATGTTAGATCATCACGCTGAGGTCCCAGTGTGGTGACACCCCGCGCCGTTTCTTCCCGGCGTGCGTTTTTCAGCGCCGCAGCAAAGTCGTCCACCACGCTCTCACTCAGGAGGGGGAACGATGCCTGGTAGACCACCTCAAGCGTCTCCAGCCCCGCCGTGAGCGACTGATGGATCGGCGCAGCAAGTGCCGTGAGGCGCTCCAGCCAGGCTTGCCGCCGCTCAATCAGCTTGCTTCCGTGCTCGATCACCGGCACGGTCCAAGCCTCCAGCGACGCCACATCGCCGTGGCCATGCTTGAAGTCCTTGAGCAAGCGATTGCGCCCCTCCAGTGCTTTTCGGTACGAGGCTAGCGCCAGTGCGTAGCGCGGCGAGAGCTGGCTGATCTCGTAGTTGAGAAATCTCCGGCGCTCGTCGGGTTCTCCGCGCACTATGTCTAAGTCCGTTGAAGCAAAGAGCACGGCATTGAGGTGGCCCAGTAAGTCCGTGAGGCGTGGCTGCTTGCTCCCGCCCAGCTTTACTAACTTCCCCGACGTCCCAATGCCTCCTGCGCCAATGGCCAGCTCTAGATCATACTCAATATCCCCGAGCTTCTGAACCTCCGCGCTCACCCGAGCGAGCGGGGCCCCAAAGCGCACCAGCTCCGTGTCGCGGCTTGTGCGGTGGGACTTGGTGGTGGCGAGCGCATACAGAGCCTCCAGCACATTGGTCTTCCCTTGCGCATTGGGGCCCACTAAGACATTGAGCCCCGTGCCTGGGTTGAACTCCAGGCGCTCGTAGTTACGGAAGTCCGTAAGCTCCAGTCGGCTGACATGCATGGGCTACTCGGGCTTTCGCGCAAGAATCGAGAGTGTCTGCGGGAGCTTTGCGGCGAGTTCCGGCGCGAAATTTGGGAACGTGTCCCAGTACAAATCCGGATGCTCCCCGAGCTTTTCGAGTGCCAGTCCCGCCGTGATCAGCGCATTGACGAGCTGTGCCACTGTCCACTGTCGCTCGAACTTTTTCGCCAGCTTGCCCTGCTGGTACGCCTCTGGAATGTAGCTCGTCGGCCAGCCTTCGTCCTCGTAGATACGCGCACTGAAGTAGTCCCCGTAGTCTGCGTCGAGCTGAAAGTGCTCCGCGTTCAAGTCCCAGACCCAGCTCACCGGGTGGCCATCAAAGAAGTAAAAATGCCCACCGGGCCTCAACAGCCGCGCGATCACTCTGGCCCACGCCTCAATATCCATCAGCCAGAAGACCGCGCCGCGCCCGGTGTAGACTAAGTCCGCCGTGCCATTGAGCCACTCGGGCGTCTCCAGCACATCACTGCGTATCCACTGCGCGGACGCACCAAGCGCCTCGCCGCGCAGCCGAGCCAGCGCGATCATGTCCTCGTTGATGTCCACCCCAATGACTTCTCGCGCCCCAAGGTTCCAGAGCGAGAGCGTGTCGCGCCCCCCAGCGCACTGCAAGTGAATCGCCCGGTCGCAGGGCATCAGCGGGCGCAGAAAATCATACTCCGGCGCGACAAAGTTCGTCCCCCCTGCGCGCAAAAATGCTAGCGTCGCCTCGGTGTCGTCGGCATAGCGACGTGCGGCCTCGCTCCAGACAGCGCGGTTACTCTCGTGCTCGGGATAGCTTACTAGACTCATGCTGCCATGTGTACCAAAATACCTAGGATTTTCCCGACCTCGTGAATATGGTACTCAGTGAGATCGGACTCGGCTTGCATCCCTGTAAGCCGCAAAAAGCGCCAGACGGTTCCCGAAGTCGTCGCGCCGTAGACGGTCTCCAGAGACTTACCTCGCTTCTCATTGAAGAGCCGTGCTGCGTACATCGCGGCCAGACACTGCGGAATCCCGGCGTTGAGATCCTCGTGTTTTGCCTCAACAATGGCGACGACTGGCGACTCCACGGCCATCTGCAGCGGCGAGCGGGAGATCAGAAAGTCACAGAAGCCTGAGAGTCCCTGTTTCGGATCCACTTTGAAATCGGAACCAGAGAAGACACTAATCTGCCGCAGGCGAACCTCGCGTACTTCCAGCAAGAGCGGGGCGATCAGCCACTCCGAGCGAGCTTTTTCTTTATTGGCTCCCAGAACGACAGGCATTCCACGCTCCAGCATCGCAACCAAGGGCTGGCTAGGAGAGATTGCCGTAACACTCTCAAAGCTATTGCTCACTTCGCGCAGAGAGATTCCCAGCTTTGTCTGCAATGTCTCGACCGTAAAATCACTGTAAGCCATGGCGCTATTCTATCGCTTCTCAAACTTCAGGATCAACGCGAGTGGCAGGCCGATTTGGTCTTTCAGTTGCCCAAAGGTCACGGCTAGGCGGCTGTCTACGAGCGGCTCAGCGGCGTAGGTCAGCGTGAGTTGCGCGGCGTGGGCGGCGTTGACATAGTCCGAGAGCGTGTGGGGAATCCGTGGGATGCGGCACTCCTGGCCCCGCAGATCCGTGAAGCGCAGATACGGCGCGTGGTCTTTGCGAAACACCGCCGCCGAAGCGGCGCGCTCTTGCGTGAGGCCGTGTGGGTGCAGCTCGGAGGTCACCAAAATGCCGCCGGGCTTGAGCACGCGCGCCAGCTCGGTAAATGCGGCGTTCAGGTTCTCGACAAAGCTCAGCGTGAGGGCACAGACAGCGGCATCAAGTGTGACATCGGGGATGGGAATGTGCTCCGTGAGATCGCCCACGCCCCACTCAATGGACAGCTCCGCTTTCTGTGCCTTGCGCTGCGCCACTTTCAGCATCGCGGGGCTAAAATCAACGCCCGCCACTCTCCGTGCGCCAAAGCGCAAGAGCTGAATCGCGTAGCGCCCCGTCCCACAGCCAATATCCGCCACGACTTTCCCTGCCACGTTAGGCAGTGCCGCTAGGGTCTGTGTAGTCTCTAAAAGCAGCACCGGACTGCCCGAGAGCCGGGCATCGTAGGTATCGGCGAGACGGTCAAAGCCCTCGGCAGGAGAAAAATAAAGCGCATCGTCATCCACGGGCTCTATTGTACTTCAGAGAAACCGCGCAATCGCCGAAAATCATAGTATGAATCGCCTTAACTATCCTCAAGCCAAGCTCTCTTTCGAGGCTCCTGCGGGTTTCCGTCGCATCGTTGCGCCTGGTTTTCTCTGGTGCGGCAAGAGTGCCTCCGGGGAGCGGGTGACAGTCCAGCTCTGGCAGCGCCACACGGGCCTGAGTAAGCTCGTGCCCAGCTCGTCCGCGCTGGTCTACACACACCTGCACAAAAAGATGCCCGGGAAGACCTTCCTACGCGGTCCCGCAGAGGGACTTCAGGTCGGCGGAGCAGAGGCTTCTTTTTCGGGAATCGAGCGTCTCCAGTTTGGAAAGCCTGTTCGTAGCTACCAGATGCTCACGCTTTTTGCGGGCAATCTCTATCTCTTTGAGTACACCGCGCCCACCCCTCAGGCGGAAAAGGGAGTGCGGGTGTTCACAAAGCTGCTAGACTCGGTTCGCTGGACGGGCATGCCGATGGCGAAGCCCCCCCTAGCTCAGCCAGAGCAGGCCAAGCTGGAGAGTTTCCTGGGACTACCCTATCTTCCTAAGTCGCGTGCTACCACAACCCAAAGCGGTGGTGTTCTCGGGTCAGGGCTGTAGTTTTTCCGCCTTGTCAAGATGGTAGTCGGTGTGCACTGCCATCGCGGCAAACCAGGCTCCCAGAGAAAACCTAACCCAGGGCAGGGCAGCGGAGGCCGCCTTAATGCGCTTCAGATCGGCGTTCTGCGTCCGCTCCAGCACGGCAAGAAACCGCGTGTGCGCGGCGGCGTAGCGAACCAGCAGGGAGTGTTTATCCAGAGGCTCCTCACTTGGCTCAAAACCCTTTGGCACCGGATTCATACGTCCACCCGGCTGCGCTCCCACCATCTGGATAAACTTGCGCTCCAGGAAATTGGGTTTCCAAGCCGTAGGATCACCGGGTGGGATTGCCTCCTCTGCCAGTGCCTTCTCCATCTCCCCGACGGCTTGCTCCAGTACCACGGCAATATGATCTAGCTGCATTCCCAGCGACCAGGTATCGGCATCAGGACGGGTATTGAGCTGCGTCTCGGTGAGGTTCGCGGCGAGGTTCCTGCCGCGCTCCGCCTGGGATTTTGTCTTCTCGATAGTATTCATTGTGTCGCTACTTTCGTATGAGATAGGCCGCGATATCGCTGGTAAAAGCGGGCAGTGGAACGACGAGTTGGCCGCTGGAGGTGGCGCTGAGAGCTTGCCCACGAAGGGCTTTACCCGCGACTGTGTCCCACCAGATCAGCTTGTAGGCACCGGCCCGCAGACCACTGAGGGTGGCTGTCCCGCCGCCGGGGTGTGCGCCCGTGGCGGTACGCCGTAGCCAGAGCGCGACGCGGGTGCCCCCGGGGTCGGCCTTTGCCAGTACGGAGACACTCGCGCCCACGGGGCCGACCGTGATCTTGCGAATCGTCACCCAGTCCGCCCCCGGGTTTTCCAGAGTAATTTTATGGGTTCCCACCGGGATCGCTACCGTCAGGGTTTCGTTAACAGGCGTGTCATGACTACTGGCCGGGTAGGCTTTCTCAGCCACGATTTTTCCATCCACCTTGATGACCAGTGTCCCACCCGAGCGCGCCGCTGTCTGAACCTCCACAGCGATACTGCCAGGCTGTCGCAGTGCCACGGGAAGGTCGGCTTTAGGGAACATCTCACGGTGGGCCGTGCCCTGCAAGAAGCTGGGCATCTCTCCGATTCCCTCGATCATGCCGTCGGCGCGAATGGGATACTCGGTGCGCTTGGTCTCGCCCCAGCCCTTGCCCGGCCCTGATGAGGCCACCCCACCATCGGGCGTCATGACACTCGCATTAATCCGGCGTAGTGCCGTCACGCCCGATGCACTCACAAACCCCGTGGCAGCTTTGAACAGCCCATAGAGGTTACGTCGCTCGATGTGATCCCAGGTCCAGTACTGCGCCGCCCCGGACGCGTCGGAGAAGAGGCTGGCCCAGAGCCCCGCTTTCAAATGCTGCCCCGTATCGCTATTCAGATCGCCCGACGGCCCAATCTCGCCGTAGAAAACCGGCTTCGTCGTCGGCTTCACAGCAAGCGCGGTTGCCGCCAAGTCAGGAGGGTAGGCATGAGGCTGCTCGTAGTCCATCGCCGTGTAGAGCTCGCCGCCCGCCAGGTGCGAGCTGGTGGTCACAAGGTGCCGGTGAATATCAAGCGAGCGCAGGTGCGCCGCCATACTCTCGTGCCACGCCTCCACGGTCTTGGGAGCGCTCTTCGCGCCCTCGGTCCACTCCACCTCGTTGAAAAGCTCCCACGCCAGAATGCTCGGCGAGTAGCCCCAGCGCGCCACGATGTAGCGTAGCTTATTTTTGGTTCGACGCAGCGCTTCAGGGTGGGTGAAGAACCCCGCGGTCGTGTTAAGAAATCCACCGTTCTTCACGTTCCAGGGGTTCTCGCCCCAGTTGGAGTTGACACTCAGCGCATACGGCCCGTGGTGCTGCAAGACAAGCTGGAAGTAAACTCCGTGCTTCTGCGCCGCAGCCACAATCCCATCCCAGCGCCGTGCAACGCTCACACTCAGGGTATCGTCTTTCGTCTCCCAGTCCAGGTTTTTGCCGTCCCAGTGGCACATCCACACCCGCGACCAGTTCTCCCCCGCCGCCCCGAGCTTCGCAAACGCATCGCTCACATCAAAGCTGCCCGAGCGCCACGCGACGTTATGCCCAAGCGGCCAGTAGAGCCTACCATCGTCGTGGACAAAGCCCAAGCCCTTGCGCCTCACAAAGTGTAGCGGCTGTGGCTGGGCAAGGGTGGTGAGCTTCGCACGTACCAGCGCTCCGTTGTGAGTCACACTCGCCGCCTGCCACTTGCCCTCTTTGGCTTCCACGGTGAGGCGCGCCCGCCACGTGGTGCCGCCATCGAAGAAGCCAAGCTGTGTCTTTTGCTTTCCACCCGGGCCACGGAAGACAATACGAACATCATTTTTCTCGGGATCGTAGGGATTGCCCGCCACACGGGGCAGCTCGAACTGAGCCTCGTAGGTCGCCATGAAAATATTGTAGCTTGATTTTATAAGATTCGGCACTTCCCAACCGTTTTAACGACGAAGGAAACCAATCATCATGTACCACACACGAATTCGAGAGCTACCCACCGAGGAGCGTCCCCGCGAGCGACTGATCCACAACGGAGCGGACGCACTCTCCGTCTCAGAGCTTCTGGCGATCTTGCTGCGCACCGGCACCGAAAAGTACAGCGCGGTCGGGCTGGCAGATCACCTGCTGGCCCAGTTCGGGAACCTGCGGGGGCTGTCCCATGCCACCATTGAGGAGCTGGCCACCGTGCACGGGATCGGTCCCGCGAAGGCCGCACAGCTCAAGGCGGCCATTGAGCTAGGTCGGCGGCTAGTGGCCGCCAGCCCCGAGGAGCGCACCAAGATCCGCTCCCCACGCGATGTTTACAACCTACTAGGGCCGATGCTCAGAGAAGAAAAGCGCGAGCACTTCATGGCAATTTTACTAGACACAAAGAATGGCGTCCTCAGAAGTCGGACGGTGAGCGTGGGGGATCTGTCCAGTAGCATAGTCCACCCGCGCGAGGTCTTTGCGGAGGCGATCCGGCACTCCGCGGCCAGCCTGATTGTCGCCCACAATCATCCGTCGGGCGACCCAGCTCCCAGCCCCGAGGATATCGCCGTCACCAAGCGCCTCGCCGAAGCTGGGGAGCTTCTGGGAATCGAGGTTCTGGATCACATTATTTTAGGGGACAACCGCTGGGTCTCTCTCAAGGAGAAAGGGCTATTTTAAAACTTCACGCCGAGCTTGGCCTCGGCCTTGTAGTCCGTGCGTAGCGGCCCGGAGGCGACGGCAAGGTTCGAGGTCATGGTGCCGCCCATAGTGAAGTTCATCGCGGAGCCGACATTATGGGTCAGGCCAAAAGTATAGATCTGTAGCCCTTTAGGGCCTGCACCATAGAAAAACGTGTTCTTGTAGGTACTGTTGAGGTTCGTGTAGCGGTTGAAGCGCATCCCAAGAGTGAGCAAGTACTCCCCAAACGATGGTGCTCCGGCCTTGACAGCCTCTGCATGCTTGATAGCGTACTCATTCATGGCGTAGGTGCCACCGAGCTGAATCGCTCCCAGATTTGCCGCGAGCCCGTACTCGTGCCGGGTGAGCGGACTAACCTGGTTCTGCTTGGCCGGATCCTCGGGGTTGAGGGTGTAGGCTCCAGTCACCTGGAACCCGGAGAAGGGCCGCAGGGCAAGCCGTGCACTGGCGGTATCCAGGTTCGCTGCCGGGTTGGGCGTGGTAGCCCCCAAGGAAAAGCGATCTTTAAGGTTGCCCGAAAACTGGAAGGCACTCTTATCGGTGCCCAGTGCGGCTCCGTACTGCGTGACACCGATCCGTGTCGTGCCGTCTTCGGTAGACTGCCAGGCTCCCGTAAGCTTCGTCCCCGGCATGGGCATCAGCTCCGCCCCGGTTGTCAGGCTGGTAATATTTTTAGTGGTGCCCGCAGAGCCACTCGGCATAAATGGAGTGATGAGCTGATCTTTCTGCTCCGCGGAGAGGATGACCTTAGGCGAGGGCTGAAGCTTAACGCCAACCCCTTGCCGCTGCTCAGTTGCCGCCCCTGTCTCGCTCTGGCCCGTGCTCAGGGTAATGCTGGCCCCCGTTCCCTTGGTGCCTCCCGCTGCCGCCAGCAAGAGTGCTGTATCCTGCGACGCTCCCGTGGTCTTGGGATCGGGGGTATTGGTCTCCGCTTGCGTGGTGCGCACCGTCGCATCGGCGGTGCCGAACTTGCTTGTCAGCTCGGTTTTATTGGTAACAACCTCCGTTTTACGGGCCGACGGGTCTGTTTTATCGTCCTCGGTGCGGCTAAAAGTCAGCCCGGGTCGTTTTGGCCCATTGGCGAGCCGTACCTGAAAAGTGGCTAGATCAGCCTCAGACTCTTTTTGATCCGCGGTTACCAGATTATTTTGTTGAAGCTGGTAGGACAAGTCCGCCGTCCCAACTCGATGTGCCACATCGTAGCGACTCGCCACGGCCCCAAACCAATCTTTCTCCTCAGGTTTGCGCTCATCTTCGGAACGGAAAAAACCGAACTTGGGTTGTTTCTTGCCATCGCCATAGCCCAGGGTGTAGCTCCGCTGCTCCACATCGATATTTTTCTTGTCGGGAGTCAGCACGTCCGCACTAGTGGACTTCGCATCCACACTCAGCGGGCCGAGCTGGTCCTTAAAGCCCACGATGTTGCTATCGGTCTTGGTCACTCCGCTGGCATCGGTGCGCTCTTCTCCAACACGGGTAAGGATAACTCCAGGTGTCCCGGGTTTTGTCCCGGCGTAGTTGAGCCCCAGAGTCTTCGTCTCAATCTCTACTTGCTTCTTATCTGGTGTCGCTGTGAGCACTTTCTGTGTTCGAGCGACCAGATCTGCCACTCCGAACTTCCCTGTACGCCACTTGTTTGTCAGCTCCGCGAGATCGGTACCCGTACCAACCCTCACTCCTGCAGGATTGACTGTAAAGTTATTATTACGCGCAACATTAAGTGCAGGTTGGTTCTTGGGAACATAGGCCAGCGTGTAGGCTTCCTGGTTGACCTGGGTTACCTGTTTAACGTTCTTTTCATTGGTAGCGACACGGCTCTTGTTGGTCTTAGCATTGATATTAAGCCCCCCCACTTTGCCGACAAGATTGCCTTGCTCTACCTGTGAACCAGTTTTAAAGCCCGTGACATCCGTCTTGGAGTCTTCCGTACGGTTTAACCCTACGGTAGGAGCCCCTTTGGCGTTGAGATTAAAGGCGATATTTTCCTGGAGTGCCCCAGCCTGCTTCTGGTCGGGAGTCGTGGTGGTGGTCTCGTTGCGCTTTGCGACAAGATTGGCCGCACCGAGCTTCCCTGCGAAGTCTCCCCCCTCCGTGACTGTGGCAGTGAGAAGTCCCTTCGCATCGCGCTGATCTGTCGTAGTACGCGCGAAGTTGGTAAGCGGCGAGCCTTTGGTGCCCCCCAGTCGCAGTCCTAGTGTCTGGGCCTCGGTGGCACCTTTCCCCGTCAGATCGCGAATCTCTGTGCGCCCCACATTAAAGCCAAGCCACTGTGTCGGAGTCATCCGTCCTGCCAGCCCCAAGTTTTGTGTGGCGTCAGCGTAGCCAAAGTTCTTCCCCACACTGGGTGCGAACTGCTTGCCTCCCCGCAGGAAGGAGACATCCATACCGTTTTTGGTATTTCCGGTGGCATACCCAAGCTTCACGCCGACACGGTCGGCGGCTGCGCCCCCTGCATTCGCAGTTGCCCCCTGCCCAGCATCTGGCGCGAAATTGAGCTGCGACGTAAACCCGCCCCCTAGTAGAGCTGTCTTGGAGCTCAGATTCCAGACAACGCGTGCGCTGGTATTATCCGCACCCGGCATTGCCGTCATGGAGAGGCTGGAAATCCCTAAGGCAGCCAGTGAGACTGTTAGGGGAGCAGCCGGAGTGGCATTGGGGTTTTTCTGTGCAATTCCCAGGTAGTAGCCGTAACGAGCACGTATGAGCTGCGTGCGCTTGATGGGAAGCTGGAAGACCAGCTCTCCTTTGATCACATCCAGAGTGTAGGCCCCAGCTCCTAAAAGTTTCCCATCCACAAAAATCTGGACAGGGTTGCCAAGCCCACTCTGAAAGCTACGCCAGGTAAGGATATAGGGGCCAGGCTTATCCTGCCCCAGGAAAGTATCATCCGCCATCGTCGGCGGTGCCAGGTTGGTGGCGTACTTTGGAGTGGTGGATTGAAGCTGCGCGACACTGTTACGCACGGGCGGAGGAGGAGGGGGTACTTGGGCTGCGGGCGCCTGAGCCAGAGTGGGCAATCCAGCAAGGACAGACAAGACGAGCGAGAGGGCGAGGCGAACCTGCCCCGAACGAATCTGATCTTCTCCCTGACTTATCTCTGTTTTTCTCATGGTCACGGTACGCTACCTCTACTAAGTACTGTTGGTTGACGCCTCCGGTTCCCTTAGACTCTATTCTATCGCCTACGTTTCAGAATTCAATAAAAAAAGCCCATCCCCAGTGGGGGATGGACTTTTTAACTGCAATCTCTCCCGAAGGAGAGTCTTAACTACTCGCCCCAACCAATGTTCTTCACAAAGGTAAAAGCAGTCTCGCCGGGAGCCATGACCCACACGTTGATACTGCCATTGGACGCAGTGCTAAACCCAACAAGAGTTCCCGCTGCGTACAGCTCGCCCCAGCCGATATTATCGCCCCAGCCGATATTATCGCCAAGGACATCAATCACCGTAATATTGTCCACGGCCACAACCGCGCTGACAGTAGGAGCTGCCTGAGCGGGGGTAGTCATGCTGAATGCGCCTAGTGCAACACAGGCTCCTAAAAACGTAAACATTCGCTTCATTAACTTTATCTCTACCTTCCTAACCTGGTTTACAAACAGCTTCTACTTTGGAGACCAGTTCCCCCAGTAGATTTGCTAGGGTGATAAGACGAATCCTGCCACCTACAGCTATCGAAATTAAATCAGAAGGTCTGCTTTCTGTCAAGGAAATTCTTAAATCTTTACTGTAAAATTACCAGTTTTTTTTGAGCATGCAAAAAAAGACGAGGGAGCCGATTAGCCCCCTCGTCAATCTTGGCACTTTGTCCCTAAATTAGAGACGCTGCGCACGCTCCGCACGAAGCTGATCCACGAGCTCGCGTGGTGCCAAGTAAGGCAGCATTGCTGAAGCAAGCATTACAGGCCAGACCAGCGCCTCTATCCCGTCTTCGATGCCTAGGGGTGAACCAAAGACCACCGTGAGAATCTCTAGCGGAATCTCAAGAACTTGAATCAAAAACATCCCTCCGATGCCAAGGACAAACGCGAGTAACTTCTTAGTTAGAGGGATGCGACGGTCTCGTAACAACGCAAAACCCAAGGCCATATCTATCCGTCGGCGAACGGCCTGTGTCGCAACCTGAGTTCCCGCAACTTTGAGTATTTGTTTGTTCATTCTGGTTCTCCTGTACTTAGTCACTCCTCAGGCCTAAAAAGTTGCGGAAACGAAGCCGTAACGCAAAGAGCCTCTCTCTCGTTATAGAATATGTGGAACATTTAACACCAGATTGTGGCTATGGTACTGTGCAACGGAGATGACACCGCGCGATTATGAGCCGACAGACCGTGCCCTTGTCCAGCGGACTCTGGCAGGAGATAGCCCGGCATTCTCACAGCTTCACCGGCGCTACTATGCTCGGGTGTTTCGCCACGCCCTTTTTCGCTGCCGCAGCACAGCAGATGCCGAGGATATCGCCGCCGAGACCTTTGTCAAGGCAGTTCACTATCTTCCTCAGTACCGCTTTCAAGGAGACTCCCTCCTTCCCTGGCTCTGCCGCATCGCGACCAACCTCGTGATTGATCAAGGACGACGTGCCCACGGCCAAGCGCCTCTCTCACTGGAGGGAGCGGCGGATGATGTCCGTGCACTCATGGAGAATCTCCAAGATGAGGGACCCAACCCGCATGAGCTAGCGGAGCGCCATGAGACCCAGGCACTGATCCGCGCTGCGGTGGCGACACTCCCATCAGATCAGGCTGATGCGATTCTGCTGAGATTTGGCGGTGACCTCTCTCTCCAGGAGATTGCAGTCGCTCTTGGACGTAGTGAAGGGGCAATTAAGTCACTAATCCATCGGGGGCTGGTAAACTTACGCAAGATTCTTTTGGAGGAGGCGGTGCGTAGCGGAGGGGTGGAACAGCGGCGGCGAGCCAGTGTCTCGGAGTCCAGCCAACAAAACCCAGAAGCTCCTCTGCGAAAACGCTATGGAACCCACATCGAACTCTAACGACTCTGCTCAGACGGGAAGCTTTAACTTGCTCTCGCCTACCCTACGGCGTGTGCTGGATGCGCTCCTAGAAGGCCGCACGATTGAAGCTTCCGACCGGGCCGCACTAACGGAAGCGGAGTGGATTGAGCTACGTGCGCTCGCTCGCACCGCCAATCTCACCCGTCTAACCCTACACCAACCTGACCCGACTCCTCAGGCGGAGGCAAGTGCCCTCGCACAAGCCCAAAAGACACTGGCAGAGATAGGGCCACGCTCCTCAGCACACCCACAGGCCCTAGCCCCTCCCGTAAACAAGCCGTCGTGGCTGGAGCGCCTGCGCGGCTTCCTTGGAATAGAGGAAGACAAGGATTAGAAAACAAAAAAGGAGGCCTGAGCGGGCCTCCCTTTTTTAGTGCCGTACGAGCTACTTGCGCCGTCGTAGCCGCTGGGCAAGCAGACCGCCTCCTACCAGAAGGAGCGCCACAGTGCCCGGCTCGGGAACCGATTGGGGGTTCTGTCCTGGGCCGGGAGCTGGGGTCGGCCCTGGATTCTGCACAGGCTCCGGTGTTGCAGCGGGCTCCGGAGTCGGTGCGGGCGTCGCAACAGGCTCCGGGGTCGGATTTGGATCTGGCACGGGCTCGGGAGTCGCAGCGGGCTCGGGCGTAGGTGCCGGTGTTGCAACGGGCTCCGGGGTAGGCGCGGGCGTCGGGATAGGCTCCGGGGTGGGCGCAGGCGTCGCCACGGGCTCCGGGGTCGGAGCGGGAGTGGGGATCGGCTCCGGAGTGGGAGCTGGTGTTGCAATAGGCTCCGGGGTAGGCGCAGGCGTCGGGATAGGTAGAGCCGTCGGCGCCGGAGTCGGATTGGAACCCGGTGCGCCACTTGCGCTAAACTTCACTCGGAAGGCCTTCTGTGCCCCGTTCTCCGTGTAGTTCCCTGAGACATATCCCTGGCTATCCACCGAAGTGGCTTCGGAGGATGCCCCCGCCCCGAGCCCGAGCTGCGTATGCAGGTCGTAGAACTGCCCATTGTCCCAAACGAGAGCGTGGTTATTGTTGCTCGTGTTGGCCCCCGAACCCACACCGACGATCAGGTTGCCCACAATCGCACGTGCCTCAGAGATGCCTCCCCCACCCAGGTAGCTCGTTGGGTGAAGGCTTGCTCCCCCGCTGATGCCACTCCAGAGGTAAGCCTCGGTTCCAACAACGCCCACGGTGCGTGCCGATGCGAGACCAAAGTCGCCGCGGTCCACAGCAAGTGCCTTAGACTCAAGGTTACTGAGCTGGTAAGTTGAGAGGCCACCATCCCAGAGTATGGCGCTCGTTGCCCCAGTCGTGCTGAAGAAGCCTTGGCCCACGGCGATATTGCCGCTGATCCCAAGAGCCGCTGCCCACTCCACAGGCATCCCCGCATTAGTCAGATTTTTAACGGGAAGGACAAAATTAAAGCCGTTCTCCCAGCGCATTGCAACGGAAGCGAGTAGCCCGCCCGTGTAGCCATTGCCAATGAGATCCAGACCACTTCCTGCACCGTAGCCAACGATCTTATTACCATCGGCACTGATCCCCAGAGCAGCCGAGTAGCCGTCCCCAAAAACCGCTATAGGATGCAGGTCGCTCGCCACCCCATTGATCCAGACAAGTGCATGCGCAGAGCCGCCGGTACTATCTCCATAGCCCCAGCCGACGGTCGTATTGCCCACAAGCCCCAGCGCCAGGGAGGCGGAGTTATCGCCTAGCAATGAGCCAGGATGCAGGTTGGTGATCGCGCCACTGGAGTCCCAGCGCACGGCATTTGCGCTCGTGCCCGTGTCTACCCAGCCAGCCGTCTCCCCCCCCGAGCCCCCGGACGCATAGGCTCCAGGGTAGGTGCTCGCCAAATCGGTAAAGAACGCGGTCGCGTAGGCCGCTGTGGGAAGCGCGAGGGGCGCGATCCCCAGTGAGATCGTGAGAGTGGCACGGCCCCATGCCGGTGATGTGCGTAAAGACATATATTTCCCTTTCAACTTCATAACAAAAACACGAGAACCATAAAAACCTGACTTATAGAACTAAACTAATCTAACTTATAGAACTAAACTAATCCGAAGAGTATTCCTATAAGACTATACGGCATTTAATTGTCCTGAAAATGCATATTGATGAAAAACAGGTATTAAAGCCAGTGAGAAAAAATACGCTATAATCAGCACATGATCAACACGCCTAGATGCCTCTCGGTTTCTACTTGGGCCCTCCATGAGCTTATCGGCACGGTCGCCCCGGGGCGACCCGGTGATCGTGATGCCCACCTGATGCCGCCGCGCGAGGGGGGCACGCTGAATTTGCTCCATGTCCCACGTGAATTGGCAAAGCGTGGCATCAGAACCATGGAGCTCTGTCACTTTCATCTTCCCGACACAAGCGACTGCTACTTGGAGGAATGGGCATCAGCGCGAGAGGAGGCCGGAGTAGCGCTCTGGAGCCTGCTCATTGATGACGGCGATATCAACCACCCTGAGTTTGGCGATAGAGACCGGGACTGGATTATTGGCTGGCTGGATAAAGCCTCGCAGCTCGGCGCGAAGTGCGTGCGCATTATTGGCGGCAAGCAGCCGCTCACCGAGGAGTCCCTTGCAAAGTCTATAGCGCAGCTTCGAATTCTGACAATGGAGGCCTATGTGCGCGGCGTGCATGTGATGATCGAGAACTGGTTTCCGACACTCTCAACCCCAACCGCGATCCACACTCTGATGGAGCAGACAGGCGGCTCTGTGGGAATGACCTTTGACTTTGGGAACTGGGGCGGCCCTGAGAAATATGAAAATCTCGCCCAGATTGCGCAGTATGCTGAGGGCTGCCACGCCAAATGGGATAACGACAATGACTTCCTCCGGTGCTTAGAGCTCACCCGCGCGGTGAATTTTTCGGGACCCTACACCCTGGTCTATGGTGCGCCCGGCGCTGTCTGGGAGAGCCTGGAGCGACAAAAAGAGTTGGTAGTGCCCTATGTTGCCTAAAGATAAGCTCCTTGTGGTTGCGGGAGCGCTCAGCGGCGAGAAAATCCCACAGCTCTGGCGCATGAACCCCGATGGCTCGGCGCGCCTGCGCCTCACACACGAAAAGCTCCCGTGCCGCCAGCCACGCTGGAGCGGTGATGCCACGAGCATTCTCTACGCCTTAGACACGGGCAAGACCAACGCGACAACCGGAGAGAGCGTTCTCACTTGGGTGCGCTGCGCCCCCGATGGCTCCAAGCGTACACCTGCCAGTGCGCCCGAGATGGGTAGCCCTCTTCTCAAGCTGGAGATTGAGTCGAACAGAGATCTCGTCACGGGCTTTCGTGCTCCAGGTGGCCCACTGCGTAAGCTGCTTCTAAGCCCCGCTGCCGAAAAATTCTGGGACGAGACAGGCATCAGCGGCGGGGCGCTAAATCTCCTCGCACTTCCGGGAACCACCGCATTTGTGCTCGCGACGCAGCTTGCGGGCGGCAATCGCGAGGGCAAGTGGCACACGGCGCTCAAAGTTGAGATCGCCACCGGACGCGCCGAACCCTGGGGGGAGTACGGCTACAGCGGCTTTTGCGTCTCACCGGATAATCGCCAGTTTGTGACCTGCTTTAATCGTATGGTGAACCGCAAAGAAGAGCATGCTGTCTGCATTGGGAGCATGGATGCCCCGCGCAATCTCAAGCGTATTTTAACCAGCCCCGAGCTCATCTTCGCCGACTGGTGCGGCGGAAAACGCGTCTAGATAGACAACGACACAAAAGGGCTTCGTCAAAGCCGTTCATGAAGACGACCGACGAAGCCCTCTGTGACTACGATTACGCCGCGAGCGGGTTCCAGTCTTTGCCATAGAGCGGCAGGATGCGGAAGTTGGCATCGCTGGCACCGTCGCCATAGAACTGGCAGGTGTCGGGGTTGAAGCTCAGGACTTTTTTGGGCTGCCATGACGCGATATTTCCCATCAGGACGATCTCCGTGAGCGGGCCGGAGTAGCCAAAGTGGGTGCTGCACTTGCCGGGAGTCGAACCGTGGCCGGGGATACGGCCCAGCGCGACATCTACCCACTCATGGTAGTGGCTCACCGACTCCACTTTCGGTGGGAGTTTCTCCACCCGCTTGCCACTGTTGTCCCACACAGAGGGCGTCGCCCAGTGCGGCACGACCATCTTACCGTGCTCCCCAATCAC
>JANNDD010000991.1:0-10506 GCA_031387365.1 Armatimonas sp.
TCCGTGGCCTCCTCTTTTGTCGGAGTCGCGCTTGCAACTTCAACATCGGGTTTGATGGGATTCTTCTCTAAGCGAACACCGCGCGGGGTGATGTAGTCGCTGAGGGGAAGCTGGACTTCAAAGCCCGTGGGCAGTGGGAAGAAGATTGAGGTGAGTACAGCACCCGCCGACGGAAGCCCCACGAGCTTGGAGCCGCGCTCCTCGCGTAGCACCGACGAGACAATCTCGCTGGCGCTGGCCGAGCCACGGTTGATGAGCACGATGACTTTTCCTTTGTAGGGAGCGATCTTGCGTGCTGTGGTCTTGCGAGTGGGGCCTTTCCACTTGGCCACCTCAACCGGATCGGTGCCCTCTTTACCGGTTTTTTCTTTGTACTCCGCCGCCATCTCACGGGTGACACTGCTGCCAGTGGGAGTGCCCGGAGGAAGTAGCAGCGAGAGAAGGTGGGCGGAGTTGTTTACCAGCCCACCACCATTGCTGCGCAGATCAACGATAAGGGCTTTCGCTTTGGCTGCTTGCGCAAAGAGTGCCTCGACCTCGAGCTGGTTGTAGCCTGCGGTGAAGCTCGGGAGCGTGAAGCGGGCGACTCCCGGTGCGGGCCAGGTGAGGGTCGGCTTGCGGACAATGGAGTAGGGCTTGCGCAGGAGCATGACATGCTTTTGTACGCCGTCGGCCTTGCGCTTGACGGTCAGAAGGCTGGTCTCGCGGCCGTCTTGGTCAACACTGGTGGGATTTGTGACCGGCTGGCCCTCGACCTCTAGGATCACATCGCCTACCGAGAGCCCGATTCCTGCGGCGTGGCTGCCTGGTGCAAGTGTGGAGACCGTCAAGCCCTCGGCGCTCGGGAGCATCGCCAGCCCAAAGCCTATCGCTTGGCCGGTGCGCCGCTGCTGGGCGCTGGCCGGGGTCATCAGCCGAATATGACTGATGCCAAAGTCCCGCAGGGCTAGGTTAACCGTGTTAGAGAAGGCACGCATGTCCTCGGCCTTATCGAGCTCGGGGCGGCGTTTCTCCAGCGCGGTGGGGAGCTTGCTGAAGTCCACGCCAGGCACAAAGGCGCGGCGGGCGATGGCCTGCTGGAGTGTCTCCAGTGTTTTGGTTTTGGCCTCAGCGGTGAGCGGCTGCGCAAACGTGGCCGTAGGAAGAAGCGTAAGAAGGGCGGCGGTCAAAATAGGATGTCTCATAGCACCCGCATTGTAGCACTTGTCGCACTCGTCTAGCGAGAAATGCGAAGTGCCCGCACAGATAGTGCGCTACCCCTGTATAGTGCGCTACCTGTGCGGGCAAAAGTGCGGTGTTTACTGACCGAGCTGGAACTTGCCCGTGTCCACAGTGCCGCGTGTGCCACTCAGGGCGTAGATGCCCATGAGGCGCACCGCTCCCCCCGTGCGAGCGGCGGGGACAAGCAGGCCGTAGGCGTTGAAGCAGGACACAAGGCTACTGGGCTCGAAGCACGGGGCGATATCACCAGGCTTGAAGCAAGGAGCGACTTCACCAGGATGAAAACAGGGGGTGACGAAACAGGGTGTGATACTGCGTGGGTCGAGGTTCTCTCCGATCATTGCCATCTCGTGGGTGCCGTCACCGTTGGGGTTGGGAAGGGGATTGATGGTACCGATCACGGCGTACTGGAACTCCCCGAAGGTCATTTTTCCACCGAAGTCACTGGTCTGACTGCGCTCTATCGCCATCCGTCCCGTCGTGCCGTAGGTGCTGGTAAAGTTACCGCTCCAGGGATTGGTGAGAAAGCGGTCGCTGTCTCTCCCGTAGGAGCGCAGGAGGCTGAGGCGGCCCGTGCCCGTGCGGAGCGTGTCAACCTTGCGGACAACGTAGTTGGCCGCAAGCGAGAACGTACCGCCCTGCGCCGCTATCATCCCCACGACACGCACTCCGGCGTAAGGAATTCCCAGCCCCTGAAGGTTCACCTCGCCTGTCGTGGTGCAGCTAATGCTTACCGG
The DNA here is from genome assembly GCA_031387365.1 of Armatimonas sp. GTDB lineage: Bacteria > Armatimonadota > Armatimonadia > Armatimonadales > Armatimonadaceae > Armatimonas. Next base: position 1,959 of record JANNDD010000991.1, read on the forward strand.
AACCATCTGTCCCGCGATTGCCAGTGTGCCCATTTTGGGGTCATTGCCAACATCGAGCCGGGCGCTGCTAACGCCGCTCGCTCCACTTATCTGGAAGCCACTCCAGTGCGAGTTTGCCACAAACGGCCCGGCGGCATGAGAAAACGCGGTGGTGCTGAGTAGCGCAGCGGCAGCAAATGTGGTTCGTAGGATGGTGTTCATTTTAGTTTCCTTGTGTGTGGGCGCCTCCGCCCTATTTTTCTCAAGCGCTTCGCTTTACATTGCGCGTCCGTTCTTGGCTCGCGGTGCTTGGCTGCTTGATATGACACCAGCTTACGAGGCTATCGTAAACGTACCGTAAGATTTACGGCTGTCTGGAAAAAAGACAAAAAATCTTTTTTACTGGGTTTGTGCCTGACGCTGCGCAGGCTGATGAAAACCAGATGCTAGTGTCTGGAGGGCTTCGAGAGAGGCGTGAAAGCCTGCTTCGTAGAGTAGGTCGTAGCGGGTCTGGCCTAAAATCTCTGGTAAGTTGATCTGAGGGCGTAGGTGGCTATCGTTCTTGTCCATGCTCGTGTTCCATCGCTGTGTCAGCCCTTGAGCCGCCCCGTGAAACTGTACTGCCTCCTCCCAGCGCTGGGAATGAATCGCTTGATGGTGGTAGCTGTTGAGAAAGTCAATGACAAACGCCCAGTGCTCCAGTTGGCATGCTAACCGAAAACCTTCTTCCAGAAAAGGGAGTGCACGATCAAACTGGCCGAGGACTATAAATAAATACGTTTGTGTATGAAGCGGGCCACAGAGAAAAAAGTCATCATGGACATGGCGGGCCAGATACTCCCCTTCCTGCGCGGCGTCTAAGGCTTGTTCAAAAAAATGAACTCGCTCCTCCAAGTTATCGGTGTCAAGTCCTCGCTTTATAAGAATAGCCCCTATCGCGTTGAGGTTTCGTGCTAGCCAGTCATGGTTGCCAAGGGCTTTGTTAAGCGCGATGGCCTCTTGTAAGTGCTTCTGGGCTTCATTGAGGTGCCCCTCGTAATAAAAAATGCCTGCTAGATTGTGGAGTGATCCTGCGATGCTTCGTTTTAGGGGCGACAGTGTTTCGTCACTGCTGCCCTGTTTTAGGTGGTCGTCCTGTTGGGTTTGTAAGTAAATATGGTACCTCTGGAGATAGATTCGTGCCTGGGTGTACTCTTTTAGTGGAGTGTGGGCCGAGCCCAGAGCTGAGTGGAGCCGGGCAAGCTGTTTCTCGTGCAGACCTGCCTGCTCTGCGACTGTAAGAACTTTGTGGAGATACTCTACTGTGAGGCGGTGCCAGTAGGCAAAAAACCAAAATCGTGTCATTTTTAGACAGAGCTCCACTGCAAGCTCGGGAGCCCTGCTCAAGGTTCTCTCAAGCGCTGCAATAAGGTTGTCCTGTTCCTGTTTGAATAGTCCCATTGTGAGAAGGGCACCCGTTCCTTCAAGAGTTGGCCTCCACTGTGTCGCCTTGTCCAGAAAAAACTCGGCGTGTGCGCGGGTGAGTATGTCACTGTCGTCTTTGCTGAGCTTTTCGAGACCGTACTCGCGCAGGGTCTCTAGCAGGCGGAAGCGCTCGCCCCCAACTTCCATGACCAGAAAAGAGCTGTCCGCGAGGCTCTGTAGGTAGTCAATGGCTAGAAACTCGCCCGTGACGGTCTCGGCGGCCTCTAAACTGAAGCTGCCTCGGAAGATGCAGAGCTTGGCAAAAAACTGCTGCACATCGGGAGACAGCAGGCTCCAGCCCCAGTCGAGGGCGGCCCGCAGGCTCGTGTGGCGCTCCTCTCGGTCGCGGCGCTTGTCTGCGAGCAAATCAAAGCGACGTGAGAGCCTTTCGAGTATCTGTTGCGGCGTGAGTATCCCACTTCTTGCCGCCGCAAGCTCAATTGCGAGGGGCAGGCCATCTAAGCGACGGCAGAGTTCCACGATGGCTTCTTCATTTTCGTCGGTCAGCGCAAAGCTAGATTTAGCCAGGCGGGCACGGTCACAAAACAGCGCGAGTGCATCGTCCTCGGGCAGCGGCGCAAGCTGGCAGACACACTCCTGTGGCAGGTCAAGGCGAATACGCGATGTGGCGAGAAGGCATAGTGTTGGAACGGCCTCTAAGATACTTGCGATAGCCTCCGCGCCACCGCTGGTAACTAATTGCTCAACATTGTCTAAGATCAGCAGCGTCGGCTTATCGACAAAAGCGGCTTGTAGTCGCACCAGCGCCGTGTCGGTGGAGTCGGGCAGAGCGAGGGCGCTAATAATGGTATCGGGGATGCTTGCACCGTTTCGAAGTGAGCTCAGACTGATAAAGTGCGAGTGAGGCGTTTCTGTTTGCAATTCTTGAGTGAGTCGTGTCTTTCCCGTACCGCCCGGCCCTAGAAGTGTGACCTGGCGGAAGTCTTGTAGCAAAAGCCGCAAGTGATCGCGCTCGCTTGCTCGTCCAAAGAAGTGGTTCTCTGTGCGAACCAGCGTAGGCAGAACGGGCGCAGGTAGCGGCACTTCCGTTCCCGGCGTCGCCTCCAGTTCAGCGAGGCGTTCACGTGCGCTCTGTGCCAGCACGGAAAGTCTTTCTCGCTCGGTGAGGAGCACGTCTAGGTAGAAGCCCGGTGCAAACTCACCTTTATACAGCGCCAGCGCGGCCCGCAAGTGCTGGGCGCGGGCAACGGGCTCGGTTGCCATTGCTGCACTTCTAAGGCTCTGCTGGAACTCTGCCACATCGCTTTTATGTTCAGCCGCAATGCCGACCTGAGTCCGATCTGCGATCAGAACACTGCCCGGCGCAGCACCTGCGGGCTCTAACTGCTTTCTGAGCGCGGCAAGGGTCTGCTTGAAACGATTGCGGGCATTGTCAAAGTCTACTTCCGGCCAGATGAGATCAATGACTTCCTCACGGGGCCGGGTTCGTCCCGGCGAAAGAGCCAGCAGAGCCAGCAGTGCCCCGGGTTTCTTGCCCACCAAGTCCTCAAGCTGATGCAAGTCGCTACGCACGCTCACGCCACCCAAGAGCTCGAAGGACCAGCTCTCCTTGCTCGTGATGTTGGCGTTAATGAAACTTCCCACTGGGCCAGGTAAGGCGCTGGACGGGTGCGAGGATAGCCTGAATGGCTTTAACTGCCTCGGGATCCGGCACGACTCCCACCATAGCAGCGTTCTGACGCACTTGCTTCTCACTTGTCATGCCGACCAGAGTGGTGGCGACGGGCGCATTTTGCAGTGTCCAGGCCACGGCAAGCTCGGCCAGTGAGAAGCCGTTTGCTTTGCACCAGGCCAGGGCCTGAAGGCAGGCAAGCCGGAGCGCTTCGGGTGCGGGGTGCCAGGGCTGTGGGCCGGAGTCGGAGAGAAGGCCCATGGCAAGCGGTGATGCGCCGATCACCCCGACTGATTTTTCATCTAAGTAAGGGATTAAATCCCAGAGACTATTGTCATTGAGTGATGTATGGCAGTAGCTTAAAATAACATCTAAACTTGTACTCTCTAATACTTTGGGGTAGATCGCTAGCGGTAGGCCGCTCACACCCACAAAGCGCACCTTGCCTGCTGCCACGCACTCAAGCAGCGTGGGGAGTGTCTCCTCTAGAATCTGGTTAAAGTCCTCGGCGAACTCAATATCATGGCAGAGCGCAATATCGAGCTGATCCATTCGAAGGCGGCGCAGGCTCTCGTCTACGCTCTGGCGCACGCGTGCTGCCGAGAAGTCGAAGTGCCCGTTGGGTTTTTCCGTGTCTGGGTAGCGGCCTAGCTTGGTGCAGAGAACATAGCTCTCGCGCGGCACCTCGACAAGCGCTTCTCCGAGAACTTGCTCGGACGCTTGGTACCAGGGGCTCGTGTCGAAGAAATTGATGCCCAGCTCCAGTGCTACGCGCACGGCTTGCGTCGCCTCTGCCTGTGTGACTTGCCCGTACGGCCCGCCCAGTGGTGCGGCTCCAAAGCCTAGTGCCGATACCAAGAGCCCTGTCTTTCCTAGTAAGCGAAGTTGCATAGGAGCTTTTTCCACAGAGGGCGCCACAATCCCTGCGCTGGATTTTTAGGGAATTAGCGCTTTTGGTATGCTTCTTGATAATAATTGAAGAGGATTATAGATTTCTCTAAGGTGATCAAACAATGCAACGTCGGCAATTTTTTAATTACATGGTTCTTACCGTTCTGGGAATGGCGTTTTTTACGGGGTGCGGCAGTGGCTTCCAGCCTGGTATCGGAGGGCTCTGGGGCAGCGGTGGCTCGGGCGGCTCCGGAGCGAGCAGTGCGCTGACCGGGCAGGTCGTCTTTGTAAATAGCAGTACGGGGCGCTACCACCTCTATCTGACAACTGCTGATGGTAAGACCGTCAGCCGTCTCACGGATGGCGACTGGCACGACTATCGCCCGGCGTTCTCCGCCGATGGCAAGAAGATCGTCTTTGCTAGCACCCGTGCTGGCGGTGATGGGCAGCTCTACGTGATGAGTGCAGATGGCAGCAGCCCGACGCGGCTGACGAATGGCCCTTGGTCAGACTCGGGGCCGTCGTTTTCGCCCGATGGCAAGAAAATAGTCTTTGAGAGCAGCCGCGATACAGGTGGCGCTCCGCAAATCTACATGATGAACGCGGACGGCAGTGGCGTGGCACGCCTCACCACGAATGGAGCGCTCCGCGACTTCAACCCCTTTTTCGCGTCTGATGGCAAGGTTATTGTTTTCGCAAGGGGCGAGGCTGAGAGTGCCCAGCTCTACGCGATCCGCACCGATGGCACGGGGCTGACAGCACTGACAAGTAGCGCGGGGTCAAACAAAAATCCCTCGTTATCGCCCGATGGCAGAAAAATAGTCTTTGAGAGCAGCCGCTTGGGCAGCTACCAGATCTATCAAATGAACACGGATGGGAGCGGGGTCAAGCGGCTGACCAACGATGCCTTCCAGGACTACAACCCGTCGTTCTCGCCTGATGGCAAGTATATTGTCTTTATGAGCGCCCAAACCGGCGGCTTCCAGCTCTTTCGAATGGACAGCGATGGGGCGAATACGACTCTGTTGGTCGCCGCCCCCGGCAATAGCAGCGACCCACGCTGGGCCGTGAAATAGTTTCTCTTCATCTCTCCTGCTAACTTCGCTATAGAGGAAGACAGAATCCCCACGGAGAATTTTGAGCCGTGGAACCAATCTGGCGGATCGCGCTCTTTGATGGCCCTCGGCTACTTAGTGCTGAGGGAGTGGAGCTCCGCAGGTTTCGCTCGCAGCGTGTGGCGGCCCTGCTTGTCTATCTCTGTTTGCATCTGGGGCGCGACTGCCCACGAGAAGCACTCATGGAGGCGCTGTGGCCCGACGAAGATCCTCAGATAACAGGCAACCGTCTGCGAGTGACTCTTAGCTCACTACGCCACCAGCTAGAGCTTCCTGGAGTGCCACCAGGCTCCGTTCTGGATGCGAGTCGGGCAGGCTATGTGCGCCTGCGAAGTGAGAGTGTCTGGTGCGATGGCTATGGGTTTCAATCTGTTGCTCAAGCAGTTCCCTGCTGGCGTAACCAACGTCGCCATGATGAACGCCGCAAGACTCACGAACCAAACCTGACTGACGCTGACGCCATTTCGTATTCCAGCCTTCCGAATGGTGTTGCCAAGAAGGAAAGAAACGCTCATAAGCACCCCATTTGTCCGTGTAAACAGGCTTGTCACGATAGTCCCCAGGCACATCACCCCACAGAATGGGGAGCATCGAATCTGTCCTATCCCCGAAAACGAACCCCAAGACTTGGCCAACCAAACGGGAAACGGCTATCCAAACCCAAAACGAGGGAGTCACTTGGATGCAAATTTCATCAATTTCGATAGCATCTCCCTGAGGAGCTGGTACCAAAGCGATCTTTCCTTGGCAGATTTGCTCCTCTACGTCAGCAGCATTTTTTTCGAATCTGCCGGATTGTCAAGCGCGAGACCTTCGGTGCTCTTGCGATTCCACGCTGGGAAATCCTTTCCTGGAGACAGGCGACAATGTCCGCTTCTTTTTGGGGTGTCATGGCTCGACTCTTAGGGTTCAGAGCAAAGGTCTTTCCACATCCGTGGCAGCGGCATCTTGGAGTTCCGGTATCGGTCTTGCCAAACTTGATACAGTCGGCACTCTCACAATGGGGGCAACGGGTCACGATCATGAGGTCATGATAGCGTGGCAACAGTCAAAAATCCATAGCCTAGCCGATATACATAGAACGTCTTGGTGCTGTGTTGACGCCTCTTAACCATGCGGAAAAGGCAATTCGATTATGCGCTGCCGCTGATTGTATCCGCCTCGAAATCGGGGCACCTCTATCGGCCTCTCGGCGTCCCATTTTCGATAAAGAAGTCGCCGCGGCTCGTGAATCCCTCGGCGATGACAAAGCCTTTGACCGTGCGTGGCAAGAAGGCCGCGCAATGACTCTGGAGCAGGCTGTCGCCTACGCGCTGGAGGAGACGGACGAGTAGGATTATCCGCTGTTCTCTCCCCACCTGCACGAAAAACCCCTACCTACCCCTCGCTTTGTTCGTACTTGTCCTTCAGTCCCGAAACCACGCTTGGGTCCGCAAGCGTGGTGGTGTCGCCTAGGGCGCGTCCTTCGGCGATGTCCCGCAAAAGGCGACGCATGATCTTTCCTGAGCGTGTTTTAGGAAGCTCCGCCGTGAAGAGGATGTCGTCGGGGCGGCAGATAGGGCCGAGCTTCTTGCCGACGTGCGCCTTGAGGGTTTTGATCAGTGCCTCATCGGCGGTCAGGCCCTCTTTGATCGTCACAAAGGCGCAGATTGCCTGGCCCTTGATGGCATCGGTGCGCCCAATCACAGCGGCTTCGGCGACGGCGGGATGATCCACGAGCGCGGATTCCACCTCCATCGTGCTGATATTGTGCCCAGCGACCAGCATGATGTCGTCCACGCGGCCCAGAAGCCAGAAGTAGCCGTCGGTGTCTTTTCGGGCACCGTCTCCGGCGAAGTAGAGGTTCTTCGCCCCAAACTTGCTCCAGTAGACACTCTGGTAGCGCACATCATCGCGCCAGAGGGTGCGCAGCATGGCGGGCCAGGGCTTCTGGATCACCAAGAGACCGTCTTTGCCTGCGGGAACCGGGTTGCCCTCTTCGTCCACCACATCCATCGCAATGCCGGGAAAGGGGCGTGTGGCGCTGCCAGGCTTGGTGCTGACAATGCCGGGGAGCGGGGTGATCATCTGCGCGCCAGTCTCGGTCTGCCACCAGGTATCCACGATCGGGCAGGAATTCCCCCCAACATGCTCGTGGTACCAGAGCCACGCCTCAGGGTTGATCGGCTCACCGACGGAGCCCAAGAGCCGCAGACTGGAGAGATCGTGTTTTTCTAAGTGCTCCGTGCCCCACTTCATGAACGAGCGGATTGCGGTGGGGGCCGTGTAGAAAACGCTCACACCGTATTTCTCAATGGTGGCCCAGAAACGATCGCGGGCGGGCCAGTCGGGTGCGCCCTCGTACATCAGCACCGTGGCTCCGGCGGCGAGTGGGCCGTAGACCACGTAGCTATGGCCCGTCACCCAGCCCACATCGGCGGTGCACCAGAAAACATCGGTATCTTTAATATCAAACGTCCACTGAAAAGTGGCATTGGCCTGGGTCAGATAGCCGCCCGTGGTGTGGTAGATCCCCTTGGGCTTGCCCGTGGAGCCCGAGGTGTAGAGAATAAAGAGCCCGTCCTCGCTGTCCACCGGCACGGGTTCCGTCAGGCGTGGGGCGTCTTCGACCAGCCGGTGCCACCAGTGATCCCGTCCCTCGAGCATGCTCACCTGAGTAGGGTCAAGCGCTCGGTTCAGCACCACCATACTCTCCACTGTTGGGCAGGCATTGCCTTCTAGCGCGGCATCCGCGGCCTCTTTCAGACGGACAATATTGCCTCGCCGCCAGCTCCCGCTGCTCGTGACAACTACTTTGCTCTGGCTATCGTTGATGCGCTCGCGCAGGCTGTCGGCGGAGAACCCTCCGAAAACCACACTGTGAATCGCGCCGATCCGGGTGCAGGCCAGCATCGCAATCGCGGCCTCGGGGATCATGGGCAGGTAGATCGTCACGCGGTCACCCTTGCCCACGCCTAGGTTGGTCAGTACCCCAGCGAATGTATTGACCTCACGCCACAGATCCTGGTAGGTCAGCACGCGGGTGTCGCCCGGCTCGCCCTCGAAGATAATCGCGGCTTTATTGCGCCGTGCGGTTTTCAGATGTCGGTCGAGGCAGTTCGCGCTCACATTGAGTTTTCCGCCGACGAACCACTTCGCGTGTGGTGGGTTCCACTCACAGACACTTGCCCACGGCTCGATCCAGTCCAGCTTCTTGGCCCACTCCGCCCAGTAGGCCTCGGGATCGGCGGCGGCGCGCTCATAGACCGTGGCATCGCTGACATTGGCCTGACTGACAAACTCCGACGACGGAGGAAAAAGACGATCCCCGCCGAGCGAGGATCCCATCACGCTTTCATTGCTCATAACGCCTAGAGTATACCCGAACCCATCCCCCCGACCCCTTCCCTGAGGGAGGGTGCCGAGGAACGAGGCGGGTGGGTATGAGGCGGGTGGGTTCTGATAAAATTCTGTCATGTCCTCCCGA
>JANNDD010000036.1:0-22504 GCA_031387365.1 Armatimonas sp.
CGCCGATGCCGCCGCCACCACCGATGCCACCACCGCCGATGCCGCCGCCACCACCGATGCCACCACCGCCGATGCCGCCGCCACTACCGATGCCACCACCGCCGATGCCGCCGCCACCGCCGATGCCGCCGCCACCGCCACCACCGGTATTAACCGTGCTAGAGAGATCGGGGGCTTGAACAGCGCGAAAGACAACACTAACACGGTAGTGATGAGTCACTCCAACAGCCATGGGAACGACCGTCCCATTTAGTGTCCGAAGGCTCGTGCCGAAACCAAGACCAGCGTTTGCAGTATTCCCACCAGCAGTATTCCCGCCAGCAGTTGTTGTACCGCCAGCAGTTGTTGTACCACCCGCAGTCGTTGTCCCACCAGCAGTTGTTGTACCACCAGCAGTTGTCGTTAGGTTTTGGCTTTGTCCGTAGTCAACAACCTGGTAAGGCTGAGTACCCTGCCGTGTAGGATTATCAACAAACCAAGCCTGGGTGCGACTCGTCACACCGATCAGATCATCATCGCGCCATATATGGTACTCGATGATGTTATTGTTCGGAATGTCTTGCGCAGGCTGCCAGCGAATTTCAACGCGCGCAGCAGACGGATCAAGTGCAGCAGAAACGGTGCCATCTGCATAAGCACGGGCAACGACTCCAACCACACCCGCACCCTGATTACTATTCCGGCTACTGAAGAGGAACCCAACTAGCAGAAGCGCACCAACGACACCAATCACCGTGCCAAGGGCACTTTTCTGGTTCTTCTGGTTTGGCTGATAGGTCTTCAGATTAGGCACGGGCAAGACTTTAATCCCGCCATCCGCAGTTTGAAACACTCCAGGAATTTTCACAATCGCACGGGCGTGATCCTGTGGCTGAATCCCCTTACTGGCCTCGACCACACTTGCGATCGCAGTTGTGGACTGAGTCGAAACAATTTTAATCTTACCAACGAGATCTCGACCACGCAAAACGATCATTTCCATATCGTTTTTCAGGCCATCGCGACTACCCCGGTTGAGATAGATTTGTGAATCACTGGTGTTCAGCACCGTTGCCGCCGCCAGGGTGAAGGAGCTCATCGCCTTAACAGCAAGAAATGCAGCATTTGAGATCGCTTGACCTATCTGCACTTGACGATCTGGCTCAATGCCAGCAGGCGGTACAGGAGAGATCCCTGTTTGCACTGCCCCATTAATGAATTCCCCTGAGACAACGTCCGTCAAGCGTACACTGAGTGTTACCTTGACTTGATTGTCTGCCATTGCCAGCGCAACGATATCTCCAGCGAGAACGGCGTCCACACCAAGAGCTCGCCCTAAGCGCTGAATCCCAATCGTATTAAAGGGAGCACTCATCCCTTGCTTTTGCATCTCTTGATTGAGGACGGTACGTGGCGTGATTTCATACCGGCTGGTATTTGTCATCTCCGTTGCCACAGCATCCGTCGCACTACGGCCGTCAATCTGAGTTGCCCCAACTCCTGGTGATACCCCAAAGTCGAGCGCAGCCACTGAAGGGATTCGAGTGGTTTGCGCTTTCACTTGCTTCGGCATCGCCAGCATGAGCACAGGCAACAGAAGCGCCGTTACCAGCGACCAGCTGATACGTCGCCCAAAGCTCCCAAGTACCAAATTTCTCAACGCGTTTTTCCTCCGTCCATTGTCGTAGCAAGCCTTCCCGTTACTGAGCAGTCTTGCCGCTCGATCATGGTTCGCATTGTACCCCGCATGTATTGTTACTATTTTTCGACACAGTAGCCGCAGATTCCTCCCCAGGTTCTGGAGAGGAATCTGCGAGCTGTTACAACTAGCGCACTCGCACGAGCGGCAGTGATTGCCGCACGGTTGCTCCCGCGCTGTTTCTCGCCGTCAGGACGATCATGTAGGCTCCCGCAGGTGCGGCGCCCCCACCGTTGTTCAGACCGTTCCAAACAAGATCCGTTTCGACTCCTGCCTCAGCACGAGTCCTTTGGGTGCTGACCACCCGCCCACCGAACGTGGTCACTTGCAGCTCGACATCAGACTGATCCGTTGCCGTGAAGCTAATTCGGTAGTTGTCGCCCGAGACACCACGGCTATTTCCCTTAACACGAACATTGGCGAGCGCCAGTACACGTGTTTTCTGCGGTGCGACTTCAATTCGGAACCGATGTGTGGCCTTGCCCGTTGCTTGGAAGCGGTAAGCGGAGGCGGAACGTATCGCCATCTTCTTACCTGTCTCCAAGTCCGTCACTGTGGGCTCGATCCCCTTAGGCAGCCGCATGGCGTTTGGCCAAAAGACTGTCACGGTACCCGCTCGGCTTGTGCTGACCGTAAAGTCCCAGCTCTTGGTTCCCGGAGTGGCTGCTTGGATAACATCCGCGAAGCCTGCCGAGCGCCCTTGCCTATCCGTCCCTTGAATCTGCACGTAGACCTGGTCTACGCCCGTCATCATCGGTGGCTTTTGAGTGTCCTCGGTATCGAACCCGTCCTTTGCGGTTGGTGATACCCCCACCGAGTTATCTGTGTCAGATAGGCCACCCTCCTGGCTCGCAGAAACCTGAATGCTGTATTTCAGCGGACCTGTGCTCTCGATGCGGCGATATTGAATCGCCTCGGACTGAGCGCGTGTCTGTGGCTTGCTGGCCACTTTCACACCCCGGGAGACAGGGTAGTTGAGGATCAACTTCAGGGTCTGAGTGGTCTGGTTTTGGAACCAGTAGCCAAACCAGGGCTTAATAACATTCGACTGATAGTAAGTGGATCCATTGTTAGATCCCGAGTAACCGAAGAGAGTGCCACGTACTTTCCCCTGACGGACAGCATCCGTCATGCTCAGCACAGGGCCACCCTCTTCTTGGATCTGACCGTGAGTGTAGAGATCCAAATCCGGTGCGGGTGTATTGGGGCTAGTCGGATTTACGAACGGATGTCCGACCAAGTTCCAACCCGGTGCCAGGGAGAGTGTGAAGGTACTACCCGGCAGTGCTGCCCCGACCTGAGTGACAGAGACGGGTGCGCCAAAGCGGGTGAAGTACCCCTTACCTACCTGAAGCGCTATTTCCGATCCGATGTTGTATTCCGTCCCCGTCCAGTCAGCGACATTGAAGGTATTGAAGACCGCACGGTCATTTGCCGTGTTTGGTGTTCCATCCCCATCGTTGTCTCCCGACGGGCTCAGACCAAATATCCCACGGGTAGTGATCGTAGTGTAGTCGTAGCGACCTGGTATCGAGATGAGTTGGATCCCATCGCTGTATACCTTGGCAGGCTGCATACGGAAGTTATAGGCTTTGCGCTCCGTTGCCGATGTCACGAAGAGTCGTGGCAGGGGCGTGGGATCTGTGGTCAAGCCTACTTTATCGCCAACAACTTCGTACTCACCCGGAGGAAGAGCCGTCTTGAAGTTGGATGTGTATCCTGTTGAATCACTACTTAACGTGACACTTGTCGTTACAGTCGCGGCAGGAGCTGCACTGACGATTCCGTTCTGAACAATGTAGAACCGAATAGTCACGCCGCCCTCAAGCGCATCCCCTGTTACCTTTTTGACAGTTCCTGAGACGGAACCATCCGGCAACGGAGTTAAGCGGAAGACAGGCAGAGTGAGAACTCCTGTCCCTCCCACAACAACGCCATTTTGTGCCACCGTGTTGAAGCCCAGTGCAGAGGCAGTAATTGTGTAGCTTGCCGCGGGCAGCTTGTCCGACTTGTCCGCAATGTTGATGAGAGTGTAGTTTCCATTAACATCGGAGGTTGCCGAACCAAGGGTTGCCCCTGTCCCCTCATCCACTGCCGTTATAAAGGCATTTGGAATGGGGTTGTTGGTTATTGCATTTAGAACCTGGCCAACGACTTTCTGGGACTGTCCGCCCAGGAGGAAGTCAATCTGTGATACTTGATCCTCGATCACAATCAGACGCCATCTTTCAGGCTCTGTTAGGGTCGGGCGATTTTGAATCAGGGTTCCTGTTCCCAGCAAGACACCCGCCTGGGTTGGCTTACCGACAACGATAGAAGTGAGTTCTGAGCGGAACTTAGGATTTGCAACGGTCTTAAGCGTCCCATCCGGATTGTACTGAGGACGTCCGTTGGAGTCCAATTCAGGATTGGTTGCCGCATTGACGAGCAGCTCGTAGCCATCGTCCCAGACCAGAAGGTCAGGAATCTGGTACGCACCGGGTCGTCGGCCATCGGTACCATCCGATGAAATCGCCTTTGCAATATTCATCGTGCCATCCGCATTGATGCGGCGGGCTTGAATCTCGACTCCACCAATCCCTGTTCTTCCATCAAGAGCGAAGACGCCACCTTCAGGGTCTGGGGCAGGGGGAACCGGAGCCGGTTTCACGATATTCGTGAGCTTGCCCGGGTTGGCCCGCTTTAGCTTGAGTGAAGTCTTGGTATCATTGGCAGCTTGTACAAAGTATCCTGTGGCATGCTGGGTATAAAACCCTTGCTTGTAGCCAGAGATATTATAGGGCCCGACGGGTAACCCCTGGATGATAAAGTCGCCGCTGCCGTTTGTCAGGGCAGTTCCAACAGCAGTGTTCGTGCCCTGGGTTGCCCGAATTAGCGCATCGGCTACAGGAGAACCGTTGTCATCAATCACACGGCCCGACATCGTGCCTGTACGGTTAGCCAACAGGAAGTTGGTCATAATCTCGGCACGACGTGCTCGGTTAAAGATCAGCGGAATTGTGCCACCCGCCGGAGTTTGCAGATACCAGTCAGAGCCGAGGCTCTCAAAACCGAAGGCCGCGTAGTAGACACGTCCTCCATTATTTGCAGTACTGGAAATCAGCGCTCCATTGCCATTGGCATAGTTGTACTCAGCAACCGCCCCGCCGATTGGCAGGATGGAGTCAACAAAGGCTATATCCGTATCACTCGTCCGTCCGCCGTCTCCAAATCCTGTGCCAACAGTAAAAATACTGCTAAGCGGAGCGGAACGGGGCGGAGAGTAGCTCCAGGTTGTGCCATCAAACGTCCCGTACAAGTTCTGATTCGGGGTTGAGGCATCCGTATTCAGCGGCGTGGTTCCCACAGCGTTGATGACGACGGAATTGTTTCCGCCACGGTCAGCGACGTACTGAGCCTTAAGGGTCCCGCTGTAGAAGGCGTTGCTCTGGCCATTTCCTGCTAGGGCAAAACCGACGTCCGAACCAGAGACGAAGAGTGCGCCACCGTTATTAACAAAGTTTGTCAGTCGCTCCTGGGTCTTCAGATCCGCAAGGCTACCAGCACCAACAAAGATATTGCCGATAAAGGGAGCAGCCCAGACGATCAGACGCTTCTTTACACGAATGGTGCGCTCACGATTCTCTCCAACCACGACATCGGCGGGGGCCGGTGCAGCGTAGGGTAGATAGGCATCCATGAGCTCCTGTGGTACAGGCCCTCGACAGAGCGTGCGCCAGATCGTGTAGCGCCCCGTGTTGGGAAGCGCATAGTTTACGCCATTCGTCTCAAGTACGGGAGTGAACTCGATTTGTGGATCCACATACGACGCGACTCCAAGCGGGTTGATCATGCCAGGGTTGACCGCAGCACCGCGCGAGTTCCGTCCACTAAACCGTCCTGAGAGCTGCAGAGGACCCTGTGTTGACCACAGACGTTGATCCGTTGCTCCAGGAGCGGGGACTGCTGTCGGGTTCACTTCCGACGGGTAGCGGGTCATGACGGGGTCGGTATAGTACGACTCCGCGCCAAACGACTGAGGCTGATCGTTGCTGGGTGCTCCTGCGACTTGCCCAGGCCGAGCGATAAAGAACTTCTGCCCCAGCATGTTATCGGAAACAAACAGAGTGTCAACATCAGGTGCATTGGGCACATTTGCCGTGGAGAATCCCCAGACATTGTCGTAGATAATCCAGTTCTGCGAGCCAGGACCATAAGGGTTCGTGGCGTTGTCATAGCTGATAACGTCAATGATCCAGTCCGATGCCTCCGCAGGCAGTTTCCACTTCGCACCGTAGAGCACACCACCACGGCCATCCGCGGGCTTGATGGGCTCTCCGGTAGCTTCGTCAACGATTGGTTGAAGACGAAGCCAAGTGTTGGGCCGTCCCCCTGTGCCATCCATGGGCGGAAAATTCGCGCCTGAGAAAGCGGTTCGGTCGTTCACACTAGGCGTATAGATCGGGCCACCGCTATTTCGGTGATTGAAATAGGTAACGCCATCAAGACCGACGACCTGCGCTTCGTACTCAATTCCGACCCGGTTGGTGCCATTCGCAGACATCCAGGGCAGAGTCTGGGGCGGGCTGCCCTCCCAGAGGACATAGTGGGTACCGAAGTAGTCTTTGTGCTCCACGCCAAGACCACCCTGGGCCAGCGATTGGTACTTGGAGTTCGGGTTCTTAAACTGAAGGTAAACTGACCGAACACCAGACTCGCGGTCGTCTACGCGCACTGCGAAGAAGGCATCTTGTCCAGGGAACAGCGGGTTGACACTAGAGCGACTTCGCGAGGAGATATTGGCATCGAACGGCTGTAGACGTGTATCGCCCGGATTAACCGGATTAATATGCACGACATCGCCCGTGCTCGTGCTGGTGTCGTAGCGAATCAGTGTCGGTGCGCTAACATCAACAACGCTTGCCAGAAAGATATCGTTGTAGTTCGACGGAGTAGGTGCACTGGGTAAGCGGAACCCTTCACCAAAGTTTCCTGCCTGTAGGCTTCCGACACGATTAGACTGGAAGGCAACGCGCGTCGCGTTAATAAACGGAGACCAAGTGGGGTACTGGTCATTAAAGATGTAGCCCGGATCCGACGTGTCAATTTGCTTTGCGGACTGCGCTCCTGATGCAGGAGAGCCTTCCACAAGCAGCGCCGCAGTTGAGGTTGCGGTTGTCGTGGCGCGCACGGCATAGATATCGTGCGTGTTGGTTCCCGCAGTGTAAGCAGTAGGTGCCCCCGCAATATCAGGCTGCCGCGTTGAAGCGAAAGCGATGAAGTACTGGTTGCCTGTGGTATTGGTGAACAGGTTGCTCCGTGATGCGGAGAACGAGGGCTGTATGTCATCCGAGTCAGGTGCACCCACGTAGCGGTTGGAGAACTGCACCACCGCGCCTGTCGCCAGGTTCAGGACAAAGATATTACGTTTCCCTGTGGGGTTGATCGCGGTTGCCCGTGCCGGGTCACCATCGGTGGTGTCCGTCTTAGGCAGCGTCCCACCAACGTAGGTATTACCCGCAGGTGACGAAGCGGCTGTCGAGTCAAAAGCCACGTACTTCCCATCGGGGGAGGCGGCGGGATTTCGCTCGTCGGCGGTCGTATCCGTTACCTGAGTGAAACGGCGTGAAACAACATTGACCGTGTAGAGATGGTAGAGCGTGTCGCCTTCCAGCAGGCCAGAAAACATCAGCTCTGTCGTCCCCACCCAGCAAGGCCGTCCCACATTGAGAAATTTCTTGCCACGGAAGGTCTGAGGATCTCCCGTAAGGTTCAGGAGGTTACTGTTCCCGCCGGGGCCTGTATCAATTGTGGTTCCTGGCCCTGGTGTCACCGCGATGTAGAGATGCCACACCTTTAAGGGATCCGTGAGGATCCGATTATCAGTGGACTTCGCGAACGCCAAGCGGTTACCCGAGCGATCGGGAGTGGGCCACCAGTGATCCGCAATGGGTTCATTGGTCAGCGCAACACTCACCCCTGCTCCATTTTGTTGAGGGTTATTCACCACACTGGAGGAGATACGGTGCAACTGATAGTGGCTTGAGGTTGCTGTCCCAGAATTTCTGGCAAAATAGATCGTCTGCTCATCGTCAACCCAGTGAGGAGTAATCTCATCGGTTGTCTCCGAGAACGTCGCATCCACCACTTTTTCCTGGACATTGGCACCATTAGGGCCACCAATCTGAACACGTGTGGGGTTCTTTGTTCCCTGTTTATCGAGCGCGTTGGAACCCAGCTCGCGAGCCGTTACGCTTGGCGCGAGAAACCGAGTGTCACCAACGCCCGCAAATGAACGTAAGGGAACCGGATATTTACCCAGGCTCGGCGTCTGCCGGTCCCTGCGTTGCGCGTTTGCCACGGCCGTAATTCCGACCAGCGCGGTCATAAAAACAGCAAGTGCGGCATATCGCCGTGATGTAGGCACGAACTTCAAAGTGGGGTCAACCTCCTCGATTCAGCCCGTTCCGTGGCTCCTATTAAAGAGTGAACCACGTCAGACAGCATCCGGGTAAACACAAAACATCAACATGACCTTGCCGTGTTTTGCCAGAACAGAGCGTGAGCTTACCCGATCTCCCGCTCTAGCAACGTCACCTACGATCTGAGTGACTCGTATCCTTTTGGATCGTCAGAACCTGGAAATTGTTCCAGCCATGCAACCGCTACTTCTTTAAAAGACACGCGCGGATTATAACATAGCACAGTGAATCAAGGCAAGCCCCGAAACACAAAGCCTAATCCGCCCTCGCTCTCTCAGCGCACTAGGCATTCGACATGCTCGCATTATTCTCCTTCTCCTGCCACCCTTCCCAGGGTTTTCTTTTTTCTGTTCGGTAGGCATTCCAAAGGGCAGCGGCACCGTCAGGATAGGAGGGCACTGCTTCGATCGGACAGGGGAGCCATTCCGTGTGCCCAAAAAGTCGGCAGATGGTCGGACGTACCGGATAAACGGAGCACCGATTTTTTTCCATGTCACGGAAACGGCAGTAGCGCACACGCGCATCGAGCTCCTCAGCGCCCGGCCACGGGAGCTCTTTCTCTTGAGCCTCTATGCGCTCAAGCTCTGGGGCAGCCTGCCCGGCAAGAAAGGCCTGAACAGCCTCCCACTCGGGCCGGGTCACACCGAATCCCGCCATGCAGCGTGTACCACAGTGATCGCAGCCATTACAGACCTCCAGAAACATTTCTGCTTCCAGCGCACTACGTCGCTTCAAAAAATGCTCCCAGCTCTGCTGGGGCTCCGTTGTCTCTCCGATGATTCTTAGCGGCTCGGCCACTGGTGCGGTATCCTCGTGTCCATCTTAAAAATTAGTAGTGAAGAAGTAATGAACAGCCCGCATTGTAGCACGTCGCTCTGGCGTCCCCAGGAAGGTATGACAATCGTCTCCGAAGACGAGTGGACTGCACTCGCGCGCCAGGCCGACATTCCCGAGGCAGTTATCGAGCGCTCCCGGGAGCGTGACCAGCGTGCCAGGCTCGTTTTTTGTGATGCTGCCCTTTTAGTGACGCTCCGTGTTTGGAGCGGCTTGACGGGTAGCACGGCAGATGACCTAGAGGATGTCACCCGAGAGTGGGATATTTTTCTGGGAAGCGACTTTGCTCTCATTCGCTCGGACACCGCACTGCCTCCTTTACCACCAAGTACTCAAACGCCTAGTCAGCTTCTCTACGCTCTTCTGGATGAGAGCATTGATAGCTGCTACCCCGCAATGGATGTGATGGATGCCGAAATTGATGCCTTAGAGCTAGCGGTCTACACCCCTGAGAGCAATATCGAGCTTCCTTCGGCGCTGCGGCTAAAAAAACAGCTCTTGCTCCTACGGCAGACGATCACACCACTTCGCGATGTGATCAACCAGCTCCTTCGGGCTCAGCATACAGCACTAGACCCGAGCCTCATGCCCTCTCTTCAGGATATTTTTGACCGCTCCCTACGGCTCACCGAACAAATTGATCTGCACCGGGAAATTCTTTCGGGGGTGTTGGAGGCAATTATGGCGCAGACCAGCAATCGCCTGAACCAGCAGATGAAGCGTCTCACCGCGATTGCCGCAGTCGCCGTACCCGTCACGGCCATTACGGGTTTCTTTGGGATGAATATCGGCCACTTTGAGACTGCGCCCGCATGGAGCCTCTGGGGAGCGATTGGCGCAATGACACTCGCTAGTGGCACTGCACTGGTCTACTTCCGAAAAAAAGGCTACTGGTAGCCCAAACGGAAGCTTTTAGTGGCCGCGCTCAATGTAGGCATAGACCCGACGGTAGATCGTATCAAGGATGTGTGCGATAGCCGCGTCGGTGTCGCCTGCCCAGTCCATGCGAATGTACTCGCGGAAAGGGTGTTCCGTCTCACCAATGCGGTAGGTAGCAAGCTCTTTAGGAAAGGGGAATGTTTTCCCGGTTGCTTCCTGAACGGCGCCGACCTGCGCCTCAAACCAATGCACACGCATCAGTGCATGGTCATCATAGGAGACGGAGACGATCCAGTCCTCGTTTCCACTTACCGTTGTATAGCGCCGCTTTACCCTTGCCATCGCCGCCGATTGTAGCACGTTAGGACACTCTTGTGCAACTAAGCTTGACGCGTGAGAAGGAGACCCTTATAATGCATACAATGCAAAACCTCGTACGAATGGTAACTCTGGCTTTAATCCCGGCAGCGGTGCTGACCTCGTCTGCTCGCGCACAGCTCAATCCCAAGTCGGCGATCAGCCCAGAGACCATCCCCCTACGCATCCGCTTAGGGGTTCTGCGTCCCAGCGGTATCACCACACGTAACCTCTCAGGGACTCAGGTTCTTGGTGGTATGGTGGATCTGAGTAGCTCGCGCTCCGAGGAAGCGCGAACCCTCACCGTGGGCTACTTCCAGGGCGGTACGGCAGGTAAGTCGTTCCGTATCGCTCCCTTACTGGTCACCAAGACGAGTGCGGGAACCTCGGGAGGATCGAGTTCAACAGGCATGACCGGTTTCTTCACCTCTGAGGGATTCGGTGCCTACTTTGTGGACGCAGCGGGCTCTGGGTTCAAAGCTCGCTTCGGGGGCTATATTGGGGCGGGTCTTCGGCTTACCGGAGGTCTGTTCGTTGAGGCTCAGTACCACTATGTCCGCGGCAGCGTCAATGGCGCGTCGCCCAATGGAATCGCCTTGTTTATCGGTCGGCGAAACTAAATAAAAATAAAACTTAACTAACCAAATGGTTTGGGAGGCTTGTGTTGAAGAACCTTCTCCGTGTGGCGGCGGTCTGTAGCCTGTCGCTGTTGACCCTCAGTGGAAGCGCTCAGGCGCAGACAAAGAATAAATATGACGTAAACTCGTCGTCAATCAAGCTCGGCTTTTTCAGCCCGGGGAGCAGTCAGGCGCGCAGAGGTGGGGGAACACAGATTCTCAACCTGGAAGCGGATACCGTCGTTCAGTACATTCCAGAGCGCAACGAGAACACCGTCCTGAGTATTGGCTATATCGAGCGTGATAATCTGCGCATTATCCCAATCACCCTAACCCAGCTCACCCACGATAATAAGCGGACATCGAACTACGACTATTACTACGGCTATGGTCTGGGTATCTACTCGGCTCGGCTTAACCTAGGGGGAGCCGACACCACCAGCGGAACGACCAAGACCCTGATCGGAGCTCAATTTGTCCTTGGTCTGAACCTCACTGAGTCTACTTTCGTCGAGGCCAAGTACCTCTACCCTAGCAAGTACGACAATAAGTTTATCGGTGGTATGCAGATTATGTTCGGCATGCGCATGTAGCAAACTGCACCTAGCCCCCCGCTCCACTCTGAGCTGGGGGGCTTTGTGTTTTCTGGGCAGCTAGGGGTAAGAGAAGCATAGCGGCCGCCAGAACTCCTGAGTCATTCAGGGCAAGCGCCGCACCACCCGCTATCAAAGCTCTCCCAGCACGCTGCCGCGCCAATAAGACACCACTCGTCAGCAACAGAAGGCTCCAGGGGCTACTCACCAGCAAGTGCCCATTCATCGCTAGCTTTCGTCCGATGAGCCTAACAACTCCCACACGCTCTCCGGAAACAGCCTGTCCTAAGTGGGTTTGCACTCCTGCTCCTCGGCTCGCATCCCAGCGTGCCAGTCCCAAAAAGAGCAAACCAATCCCCAGCAGCGCTGCAAGAGCCGCCCGCAGCCGCTTTCTCACGGGCAGCTTTCCCACTTCCTGCGCCATAATCCCGACCAGTGCGGCAAGAAAGCAGCCATTATTCGCCCCCAGGCTCGGCGCACCGATGGTCAGGGCAACCGCCAGTAGTGCGGGAACCTCAAAGCCCGCCGCAAGAGCGCACCCAATGAACAAGCCTGCTGCATCGTTGCCAATTCCGTAGAAACGCGCCGCCTCCGTAACGGAATAGGAAAACGGCAGGCGCTCCAGTAGCGGGCTTCCCAGCAAGAGATCGGCCCAGAGCACCAGCGCTATCCCTCCAAAAATCTTCGGATTCCCGAACGACTTTCCGCGCCACGCGGCAAAAAGCAGAGCCAGGGAAAAGAGCCAAGGCGCGAGCACAAGAAAGCGCAATAGCTCCGCTTTTCTCTCCCAAACCGCCTGGTACGCTTCAAGTTGAGTCAAATTTCCCGGCACGAGAACTGCCGAACGACCTGCGCTGAAAGCCTTTCCTTCCACGGTGGCGGCGATATCTGTCGCAGCAATTAATCCCGGTGTGAACCGGGTGGAGGGCGAGGTCAGAAGCCCCGTGGTCTGTGTCAGGCAGGCCGTCCCGAAACGCTCTCCCTCCTGCCAGCTCAGTACAAGAGTCGGCGAGTTTTTTTTCAGAGTCGGATCGGTTTGGGCAATTTGGATACGAGGCGCATGTTCCCCCGCCGGACTCCGGCTTCCGGTTGCCAAGACATCCGCAATGGCCCACGCCTCCCCTTTGAGGCCGCCACGCAAGGGAAAGAGTGCCCGTGCGCCGACAAGCCCTTGAAGAGAGTCAGAGCGCACCACCAAAATATTTTCAGGAATTGGCTGTGTCTGGGGTGGCTGGGTGCGTAGAACGGCGACGGTGAGCGTGATCGCCAGCATGAGCCAGGAAATATTTTTTTTCACCGTAGCACCCTAGCGTAGACTTTTCGCGTCTCGGCACGCATCACGGCTTCCGTAAAATGCTCAGCAACGCGCTGCCGGGCATGTCCTCCCATCGCCGCGCCGCGCTGTGGATCGTCTAGCAAGCGCTGAATCGCAACACGAAGTGCCTTGGGATCGTCGGGCGGAACGGTGAGGCCAATGGCGGCATCGGGGAGTAGCTCGGGGATGCCTCCGACGTCGGAGGCGACAATCGGCTTCCCTGCGGCCATGGCTTCAAGCACCGCCAGCCCAAGCCCTTCAGAGCGCGAGGGCTGGCAGTAAATATCAGCAGCCGCTAAGAGCAGTGGTATATTGTCGCGGTGGCCTAAGAGTATCGCTCCAGTGAGTGCTGCCCTCTCCGGGCCGTCGCCGGCCAGATAGAGCGCAGCATCCAGCCCTTGTACGGCCTTCACCAGTACATCAAGACCTTTTTCTGGGGAGAGCCGCGCAATAGATAAAATAATTTTTTTCTCCTGCGGCCAGCCCAGAAGCGCCCGTGCGTCGGATTTCGTGGGTAAATCGGCAAACTTCTCAAGGTCAATGCCGTTGTGAATCACCTGGCAGTGAACCGGTGCGGTGCGGGCCACGGCATCAGAGACGGCAATCACGGCGCGGGCCTGGCGCAGTAGCCTCAGTGCAGGGGTCTTGGGAGCAAGATTGTGGAGCGTGATCACGAGCGGCAGCCGGGCAATTTTGGCGGCAAGAATATAGAGTGGCAGACGCTTGAGACCGTGGCCGTGAAGCACCTGTGCACCCACCGAGCGTGCCCAGCGCCCCGCTGACCAGCCCCCGAGAAGCTGGGCCTTCAGGCCCTCACCCTCGGGCAAGGGGAAATCACCAGCGAGTGCAACAAGCTCACGGGGAGGGGCAGCGAGAAATGTTTCGGTCTCAGGGTCGGTGAGCAGCGAACGAACTTGCTGGAGCATTCCCCCCTGTGCAGGCCGCAGCAGGTGCGCCACGCGGAGCTTCTGGCTCACTCGTCGGCCTCGGCAGCGTCCAGATCGTCTTCGACAATGCCCTGATAGAGCTGGCGCAGAACGGGGCGAATCGCATCCCAGCCAAAGCCGCGCCGCTGTAAAAACGAGGACAGCTTCGCCTGCGCCTCGCGGCTCCGGTCTTTAGGCGGCTCCCCCACACGCTTGATCGCCGCCGACAGACACGCACTTTTCTCGTCGTCGTCGCTGCGCCCTTCGAGCGCCTCAGTAGAATCCAACCCCTTACGGTTGAGCTCCTGGCGCAGGAGATACTTTCCCCGTGTCTTGCCGCGCGACGCGACCCAGCGCTCCGCCATCGCGGTGTCGTCTAGGTAGCCCCAGCCGCGCAGTTTTTCTAGAGCAGTAAGAATTGTCTCCTCATCCGCTCCTTTTTTGGTC
Organism: Armatimonas sp.; assembly: GCA_031387365.1. Taxonomy (GTDB): domain Bacteria; phylum Armatimonadota; class Armatimonadia; order Armatimonadales; family Armatimonadaceae; genus Armatimonas. The sequence goes on from JANNDD010000036.1 coordinate 14,108, forward strand.
AGCCTATCGCCGATCTCTTTTTCACTGCGCGGCTGCTGCGTGAGTACCCAGACGGCATAGTTGGTGGCCTCTGATTCGGTCATGCCACTATTCTACGGCGCTCTTAGTCTTGCTGCGCGGCGAGCCAGTCGTCCCGGAGAATCTCTCCAAGCCAAGCATCGTGCCAGCGCCCGAGGTGCCAGCGCTCATGGCGGGCGACACCGACGGTCTGATAGCCCGCTTTTTCCAGCGCCCGGCGGCTCGCGATGTTCTCGGTATAGATGAGGGTCGTGAGCTTCTCCAGCCCGAGTGTCCCAAAGGCATACGCGGTGCGGAGCGCGACAATCTCGCTGGCGTAGCCCTTGCCCCACTCTTCTTTGGCTCCGATCAAGTTGCCCGTCACTGCACTGCGGTTCTGCCAGTTGAGCTGATGCAAGCCCGTGGTACCGATCAGCTTCTCACTGCCACGAAGCTGCACCGCCCAGACAAGATCCGTGTTGTTACGCCCGACTTTCTCCAGCCACTCTTTTTCAAAGTCCAGAGTGGGCGGGTAGCTAAGGCTGAGATATTTTGTGACTTCGGTGTCGGCAAACCAGGCACAGAAGAGCGGAGCCATCTCTAAAGTAAGTGGGACAAGCCGAACATGCTCACCTTCAATAGTGGGGCCAAACATAGACATTCCTCTTTCATTCAGACAGGTTTAACGGCTCTATCGAATGGTGATAATCTAGCGCTAAAGATGATGTAGCATCACAATCAAATCGCCCGAGCGGGCTTGCACACGCACGCTGGCTTCAGTAATTTCGTTGAGAGTGCCATCGCGCAGCCCGGGCGCAAGCCAGTCGTTGACGAGTGGCCACCGGACACCGATAGTCGTAATGCCTTCCACTCTCCCCAAGGCGAGTAGCGAGAGCGTCCGACCTACTAAGTTTTCTCCCGACTTCTGCCACTCCCCTACCACAAGCTCGTAGGTGGCGGTCTCATCCACCAGCTCTATTTGGGCGCTTTGGGCGCTCCGTCCGTGTTTGATTAGCGCCGAGAACACCGAGTAACTATGGTCCAGCCGCCCACCCGTCGCACCAAAGACGGTAATTTTTGTCGCGCCTTTCACCGCAATCACATAAGCGAGCGCTTTATCAAGATCCGTAAAATCTTGATCGGGTGTGGGAACTAGCTCTGTGCCTGCCCTAACGAGTGCGTCTTGCTCCTCTTTTGTGAGCGAGTCGCCATCGCCGGTGACGAGCTGCGGTGTCAGGCCATAACGCATCAAAGTCCGTGCGCCACCGTCCACCCCAACCAACAAGTCTGCCCTCTGCGTCGCCTCCCGAAGAAGCGCAATGGCCTCCTCGGAAAACGGCGCGTTGGCGCACAAAACAGCATGCATGCCTAGTAGTTTACCGTCGCGGCAGGGTCTTTAAAGAGCATTCGCATCTGCCCCGCACCTACCAGAAACTTCGCGTGGCCATCGGCGAAGATCGCGCTTCCCCCCTGCGCGTGCCAGGCTTGATAAAACCCCTGGTAGCCCCAGTAGCCTGCTGTGTCCACTGCGGGATTGAACCAGGGGAACATCTCATCGCGCATTAGAATGCTCTCTGCCGGGCGCTCATAGCTCGGATCACTCACGATGCTAGTAGCCCGAGTGGTGGGCGTATTATTAGAAATCGAAAAGCCGTTAACCACCGAGAAGCAGCGCCGCTCGAAGTAGTACGACGAGCCATAGGCGGCAAAGTAGGAAGCAGTCCCCGGCACATCTGTCCGCTGAAATGGCCCCCCCGAGTCATTAGGACACTTAAATATCTGAAAGTTTTTGAGATACGGCTGAAGATCCATCTCAATACCAAAGTGAATCGCCGCTGTTTTCTTGGAGTAGGCATGCCAGATCGGAAAAGTCTCATCATAGTCCTGGACATACATCCGCACACCCAGCCCAATCTGCCGGGCATTGGACAGACACGAGGCTTGCCGGGCTTTCTCCCGTGCCTGGGCAAAGACAGGAAAGAGAATCGCCGCAAGAATTGCGATGATTGCGATGACGACGAGGAGCTCAATAAGCGTAAAAGCGCGTTTCATAGTTTCACTCCCCAGCATCGGAAAGAGGCGAAACGCGGCACAGAGTCCTGAGGACACACCGGGTTCCCGCTTCCCTACGCCGGTGCTAACCGGATCAGGTTCTTGGGGTCGGCTCAGTGCCCTCTCAGCCCGGTTTATTCGGGCTCCCCCAGCAGGTTTGCGCCTTGATAGTACCCCACCAGTGGTACAATCGCCAGAGACACTATGAACGAAACAGAGCGAGCTGCACTACGCGCGAAGTACGAAGAACCTGTCTTCTCTCTCCCCCAACCGAGCTGGCTGCGCTCCGCGAAGCTCGGCTTACTGGGTGTCTGCCTTCTCATCCTGGTAGGCTTGCTCTTCTCACTCCGTATGCCTCTCCAGCGTAGCGATGACTTCTATAAAGTAATCGGAGCATGGAGCCTCGCGGCGGGGAAAGGCTACTCGGACATCTCGCACCCCGATGCGCCATTCTTGACCAAGTACCCCCCGATGCACTCGCTGCTACTGGCTCCGTTTGTAGGGCTCGCAGGGGATTTCTTACGCCCCCTCCGCATTTTCTCGATGCTAGCCTATATCGCAAGCCTGCCGCTGGTCTACCGCTTGCTCCTGGTGCGTACAACCCACCGACGTGCACTACTCATTCTAGTACTCGCAGGGCTGAACCCAATTACCCTGCGCGTACTAAACTTCGAAGGCAATATCGGAGTGATGGCGCTTCTCATGGTTGCCACCCTCACCCTACTGGAGAGAGTGCAAAATGCCTCCTCTAGCAAGTGGCTAGGGCTAGGACTAGGAGTCTTGCTGGCGGCATTTTTCTACTGCCATCGTATCGGGATTGTGTTTGGGATTGCCAGCATCCTCTACTTGTTCTTCGTAGCCCGGCAGCGACGGCTTGCCCTAATCACCGCACTGATCTTCGGCATCCTCGCGTTTCCCTGGCTCTGGCGTAGCTACGCTGTCAGTGGTCACTGGGTTAGCCCCGAGTACGAGGCGGAGATCGCAGGGCGCTCCGTTGCGGGAGCGAGAGTAAAAATCCCAGGCCCTGTAGCGCTCGTGCAGCACATGTTCTCTGAAGCGCAGCTCTTCCCCGCCGAGGTAGGCTATAGTCTTTTTCCCTGGTCACGGGCCAGCGGCGGACAGCCCTGGCCGTTCTTAAAAGCACTTGGGCTGGTCTGGGTGGCGAAGCTTTGTGAGTGGATTATCGCTCTGTTCGTCCTAGTGGGTTGGGGGCGCTCGCTCCGAGCACGACGCTTCACGGATCTATATCTGATCCTACATACCCTAATGATGCTGGCGTGTTTCTTTGGATTCCAGTATTTTTCGAGCTTCTTCCCCTGGTTCTATCTCTATCTTATTGAGGGGGCACAACAGATTCTAAAACGACGTTTTACTCAGGTGATGTGGGTGGCGTATGGCGCAATTCTGTTGATACTCCTTGCCAAGGATGCAAAGGCATTCTGGTTACTGCCCCTGTCAAATACAGACCGGGACTTGCGCTGGGCCTGGATTGAAAAGCAGGTCCCCTCGCGCGATGCGGTCTACTATCTCGGGCTAGAGAACTATGCGTTTGCTCCGCTCCGCTACTTTGATTCAGGGCGACGAATGGCGGTTGGGGTTACGACAGACGATCTAGAGAAGCTCATTGACAATCCTGCGCATCCGGCCCACTGGGTCTGCCTGCCTAAGACGGCCCCGCAGAACCTTGCCCTCCAGAAAGCAGGCTGGCGCCCCGTGATCGCGGAGCCGGACAACATTCTGGCTAACGCCAATCTGGCCGATGGAGAAGAGATCAGCATGCCACGGCAGATGTTTCTTAATAGTATGGCACCGCCTCAGGTTCTCTGGCGGCGGTAGGAAAAAGTATGCAGAACCTAAACACAATTGTCTCCGCCGCACGTGAGGAGCTTGGGGAGACCTACCAGTCGCGAGAGAAAGCACTCGCTCATGGCCGTGCGCTCACCCGAACCTGTGCCAATGCGATCCGTGCGATGCACCGAGGCGAGCTGAGCGAAGCACGTCTTGCCGTTACAGGAGCGCAAGCCGAGGCGGCGCAGGTGGCTGCTGCGCTCACAGATTACCCAGCGCTCCTCTACGCGGGCTACGTGCAAGATGCCCACAAAGAGCTCGCCGAGGCCGCGTGTCTGCTCGCGCTGATCGAGGGGACGGACTTACCCACGCCCGAGTCGCTCGGAATCGAAGCCGCCGCCTACCTCAATGGCCTAGCAGAAGCCGCCTCCGAGGGCCGCCGCCACGCGCTCGATGCCCTGCGCAAAGGGGAGCACGCCCGCGCCGAGAGCATGCTCACCGCCATGGACGAGATTCTCTCCGCCCTCGCCACCGTAGATTTCCCGGATGCCGTCACCAGCGGCCTGCGTCGCACCTGTGATGCCCTACGCGCCGTGGTCGAGCGCACCCGTGGCGATGTCACCATGGCAGTGGTACAGGATCGGCTGATGCGCTCGCTTCAACCTTGACCGCCGATTGAGCCCGCCCACAGAACGTGGGCGTCTAAAAAGCCTGCGGCTGAGAAATCGCTCCGCGATTGGGAAGTCGTTTGTTAGGGAGTGGTTTGTTTTTGGGGAGAGTACTCGGGGCATAAATAGAGTACGCGCCAAGTGGAGCCTTCGGGGAACTCCACGGGAACTTTGCCATCCGCGCCGTACCAGTGGAGCTTCTTAAGCTGGGTCAGAGGGATTTCGTAGCTACCCGACTCTATCCAACCGAAAGGTTCTGGCAGAGCCGCAATATTACGTCCCCTCGGCCCCTGTGCCACGACATGCGTCACGACAAAGGGGCCATCCATTGCCGAGAGGCGCACCCCACCATCCTCGGCAGGAGAGCATTTAGGGGAAAAGCTCTCGCGTACCGAGGCTCGCATCCAGAGTAAGCCACTCCATGCCGCTCCAACAAACAGCAAGCAACCCAACACGCTCATTGCTAGCGAGAGCGTCGCCACTTGCTTCCTGAGCCGTTGCAACTCTTCTTCCATCTCAAACCTCGCAAATTTCCCAATCGCGGAGCGATTTTGTGGCGGAACGCCTCTTGACGACCACGTTCTGTGGGCGAGCTTAATCGGCGTCTACACCAGTCCCCGCGCCTTGAGCCACTCCTCGCAGCGCTTGGGCCACGCCGTGGGAATGGGCTTGCCTTTCTGAGGGCGCATGCCGTAGCCGTGCCCGCCCGACTCCCAGACATGCAGCTCCGCCGGAACACCGACTTTTCGCAGCGCCGTAAAGAGCTGGACGCTACTCTGGCACGTCACGCCATCATCGGCGGCGTGGGCGAAGAAGAACGGCGGGAGTTCTTTACTGACCATTGCAGCGTACTCCTGCTGGAGCTGAAGATTGTTATCGCAAAAATAGGCGGGATAGACGAGCACTGCAAAATCTGGACGGCACGAGAGCTTGTCGGTGTCGTCTTGGTCGTCATAGAGCGATTTTCCATTTTGGAGCGCGGCCATACCCGCTGTCTTGCCGCCGGCGGAAAAGCCTAGAATCCCCAGCTTGTCGAGCGCAATTCCCCACTTCTGAGCATTCGCACGCACCAATCGCAAGGCGCGCTGGGCATCCATTGTCGGCCCTTCCCAGTTGGGCTTGAGTGCGCCCGTCGGCACTCGGTATTTCAGGACAAACGCCGCAATGCCTTGCTTGTTGAGCCACTGCGCGATCTCCGTGCCCTCAAGATCCCAGGCAAGAATATTGTAACCGCCGCCGGGGCAGATCACGACGCCTGTTTTTGTCCGCTTGCTTGCGGGTGGCAGAAAGACATGCAGCTCGGGCTGGCTGACATTACCGAGTCGAATCACGGTCTTGCCGCCAGTCATGCCCTCGCCGGGCTTGGACTTATCGGCCTCGGGGCCAGTGACGAGCGGAGCCGCGCCGGGAAGCTTGCCCGGCCAGAGAGTGAGAGTTTCAGGTTTCATGCGCCCACTGTACCGCTACCTCAAGATAAAAGACAAATCACCCAATATTCTTACCAGGATGATTCGGAAACTCTCGCGCGATAGTCGCAATGCCGCCATTCTTGGGCTGGTGTTCTTTGTACTCTATAGCGCCACGCTCTGCCCGACCGTTTTTCGCGGCGACTCGGGGGAGATTATCACGGCGATCTCGTCCAGTGGTGTGATTCATCCACCAGGCTATCCTCTCTTCACTCTTATCGGAAAACTCTTTCTCGCGCTCATTCCGTTCGGTGAGCCGGCACTTAGAATCGGTATGTTTGTCGCGCTCGCGGGGGCTGTCGCGGGGGCACTACTCTATCGGGTGATCCGGGAGATTGGCACACCACCACTTGCCTCACTCGGGGCGGCGGCGTTTTTTGGAGTCAGCCTCACTTTTTGGAGCCAGTGCAACCGAGTGGAGGTCTACAGCTTCCATGTTCTGCTCGCGCTCCTAGCCATCTGGCAGTGCCTGCGCTACCGAGCCACGGACGAAGAAAAAGCGCTCTATCTTGCCTGCATTGCTCTTGGGATCGGGCTGGCGCACCACCTGACGATTGTCTTATTGGTTCCTGGCCTACTGGTTCTCTGCGGTATGCGGCTCTGGCGTGTGGCGGGGCTGGCACGTCGCTTGCTCATTGGGATCACGCTTCTGGCTGTGAGTGGGCTGCCGCTTTATGGCGTGCTCTGGGTCAGGCTTGCGGATCCTGATGTTTTTTGGGCACATGTGACAGGAAGCAGCTACCGTTTTTACTTTGCGGTGCCCCGTAGCCTTGACACGCTTCAGCGTCCTCTTAAGCTACTAATGACCATTTTTGTTGAAAACGGCTTCGGGCCGCTCAGCGTGCTTTCGGCTTTAGGAGGGCTTGCGCTTGGACGGCGTAGCCCTGGTGTGCTTTGCGGGCTACTTTTGATGGCGCTTGCGATAACACTCTACTGCTTCTGCTACACCATCGAGGATATTGCTCCCTACTACCTTGTCGTGCTTGCACTCGGAGTCGTGCTCGTGGGGGTTGTTCTCGGTCAAGTGGAGCAGGCGCTGGTGAGTCGTGCGCGCCCGCTAGCAGTGCGCTTGGCGGCATGTTTTGTTCTTCCCACGCTCGGGCTAGCACTCAACTTTCCTGCCTGCAACCTGCACACTGCCACCGGAATTCGACAGCTCGCCCAACAGAAACTCAGGGCCTGTGCCCCAAGATCCGTTCTGCTCTGCCAGGGCGATGAAGACACCTACTCCTTGCGCTACACGCACAACCTACTCAAGATGCGTCCTGATGTGACCGTGCTCGACACCGAACAGCTCTCCCAAAGCGACATGACCCAGCTCGAAAAACGCCCGCTGGCCTCAACCTACTTTGGGACATCCGCACAGAACTTAGCACAGCTAGGGGAATCACCAGCACTTGAGTGGCTACGTACCAACTATCTACCGGTTCCACGCGGCGTTATCCTCTCGCTCGTCCCCAAGACAACAGCTCTCGCCCTTACCCAAGTTCTCGCAGAGGGGAAGGCGTCCTGGGACACGATTGAGCTCCCCGAGCTCCCTCTCGCGCCCACAGCCACAGAAGTAGACGGCGACTACACCCGGCGGCACTATGTCACCATGCTCTGCAACTACGGTTTTCTCTACGAACAGGCAGGGCAAACGCAACAAGCTTCAGCGGTTTTTTTAATCGCACTCAATTGGGCTCCCGAGCTTGCCCAAGCCACGCTCAAAGGTATGGAAGCGCGTAGTCGAGTGGCAGCGGAGTTGCTTAGACGCACGCAGTTGTGAGATGTCCAGATTCAGTATGTAACTGCGGCAGCGTTTCTGGTATCATTTGAGCAGACTGGCCTGCGTGCGGATGCACACAGGCTTTTAGGAGCGAACGAACTATGAAGCGTCTTTTACTAGCAGCAGGACTCCTGACTGCCTTTGCCCCCCTGACAATGGCACGGGAAACCCGTCCCGCCGTTTCTCTTTCCTTCCTTCAGGAGCTCAGCGCCAAGCAGAGCGCCGCTCTGGGAACCTACAAGGCCGATACCCCAGGCGTCCCCACGATCGTCATCAAGGCCAAGGGTGCTCAGCTCATCATGGCTGCGGAGGGCTTTCCGGAGCTTAATATCACGCTCAACGACAAAGACCAGCTAATTGCCGAAGGGCTTCCCGAGGGTTTTAACTTCACCTTAGTGCGTGACAAAGACAAAAAGATCACGGGGCTAAAAGTCGAGACTCCCATGGGGGGCGGCGAGCTGAAGCGTGCCGCACAGACGACAGAGACCAAGCCCGCTCCTAAAGCGGAAGTGAAGAAAGCCGATCTCCCCGATGTGCTAGGTGTCTATGAGTCTGATGAGATCCAGGGCATGCGCCTCAAGGGCGAGCTCGTTTGGGAAAAGGGCAAGCTGATCTTAAAAAGTGAAGGTCAGCCGGATGCGGTAGTAAAAATCAATAA
>JANNDD010000037.1:0-5992 GCA_031387365.1 Armatimonas sp.
CCCTTGATCTTGCTGTAGTGCTCCGCGAGCAGTCCGGCCAGGCTCTCCACTTCCTCATCCACCAGATCGCGTAGCTTGCGCACCTGGGCAAAGACCTGCTTGGGCTTGACGCGATTCTCGATCATCCAGTCGTGGTCTTCCTGGCGAATCATCAGATTCACAAAACCAGTCAGGCCCGAGGGTTCTGCAGTAGCAACCGGCTCAGCAATTGGCGGCGGCGCTGGTGGTGATGTGGGAGCTACGGGCGTAGGTGGTGAAGCTGGCGAAGAAGCCGCTGGCGTGGATCGCGGAGGTAATATAGGCGGAGTTGTAGGAACCGTCGCAGTAGGCTTTTCCTGAGCACCTTGCTCCTCAGGCTCAGTCTCAGCAATAGGCATACTCGGCGAGCGCTCGGCTTCTTTCCTGCGCTTGACGCTGTTGACGATGCCTTCTAGGCCGTGAGAAGAGTTCCCATTCTCCACTGCCTGCTTTGCCAGCCGCTCCAGCTCATCGGGCCACTCCGCCAGCCCTAAGAGGGCTTTGCCGTGGCTTGGGGAAAGCTCTTTGCGCTGGATCTGCTGCTGGACACTCTCAGGCAACTCAAGCAGCCGGATCGTATTGGAGATATCCGGGTTGCTACGCTTAGCGAGGCGCGCCACTTCCTTGAGTGGGTGGCCCAGCTCACGCAGCTTCTTGTAGGCCCGGGCGAGATCGAAAACCTCCAGATCCTCGCGCTGGACATTCTCCACGATAGCCGCGGTGAGAGCCTTCAGATCATCGTCGAGGTCGGCGCGGACAATGACGCGCACCTCATCGAAGCCGAGCAGCTTACAGGCACGGTAGCGCCGCTCTCCCACGACAATCTCATAAGTGCCATCGGTGTCTTTCTTCGGACGGACGACGAGCGGGGCGAGTAAGCCCTCTTCTTGAATGCTCTCGGCGAGCTGCGCGATGGCATCCTCATCAAAGAGCGTGCGCGGATTCAGAGCGCTGGGCAAGATTGCAGACAGCGCAAGCAGGGTCGCACCCAGTGTGACCACTGCTTGCTCTGTCTTTGGTCTACGTGACATACAGACTTCCTTTCCAAACCTGCTATGAGGTTTGAGTGGTCGGATTGACCATATCTATACTACCACGTTGTATTTATCTTGCCAGTATAACGCGATGTTTTTAATCCTTACGAGATCGTCCAGGTTTGCCTAAAACCAGGTCTAGCGGGCTCTCAGCACGCATCTTGCCCACGACATCGGCGCGGGCAACGCGTGAGTAGATCAGGGTGGTGCTCAGGGTCGTGTGGCCGAGCGCGTTCTGGAGAGTGAACTCGGAGAGCCTGCCGGTTCGGATCGCAAGAGTGGCGAAGGCATGGCGCATCGTGTGGGGCGAGCAGCGCACCCCCGTGATGCCTGCCCGCTTCCCAAGGCGCGTATAGAGGCAACTCACCCCAATGCCTGTGAAGCGCCCACTTCCCCCATGAGCGGAAACGAATAGTGGATCATCCGGTCGTCGTTCGTCCTGGCTAAGATAGCGATTCAGGAGCATTCGACAGCGCACGCCGAAGCCCACCTGGCGCGACTTGTTGCCCTTCCCAAGTACGATGATCGTCCCACTACTCATGTCCACATCTTCCACACTCAGACCAACCAGCTCGCAGGTTCGGATACCTGTGTCAAGCATCAGTGCAAGAATCGCCTGATCACGAGTTGGGTAATGCGAGCGTCGTGCTGCCTCAAAGAGAGCTTCAAGCTGCTCAATAGTGAACGGCTGGGGAGAGTTCTGTGGAGCCTTAGGGCGCTCCAGCTTAGCAAGAGGAGAATACTCAAGCTGTCCATCTTTGATGAGCCACTGAAACCAGGCCGAGAAGACCATCCAATAGTTTTTTGCCGTCTTGGCCCCCACCACCTTACCCGCTCCAGGCGCATTCGATCCCCAGCGCTTCTCTCCAGGCTTCAGAGGGATGCGCAAGTAGGCGAAGAAGCGGGTAATGGCGTTGCGATCGCAGGCAAGAAGCTTCTCTGTCTCCAGGAACCAGACGAGCTTCCCCGCGCGGGCCAGGCGCTCTTTAATGGTCAGCGGGCTCATGCGCTGAATCCCTTCGCACTCCAGCAACCAGGTATCAAGGGATGCTTTCAAAGCAACCGTGGTAATCGAGGCGAGGTCTAGGGGAGCAAGGCGTGCTGCCGCAGCACGAACCGTCGCTTGTGGAGAACTTTCCCGGCGGCGGCGCATCTGACCTATATCGCGGGGACGGACAACAGCATCATGGGGACGGACAGCAGGCTCCGGCGTAGGTATACCGGGATCGGGGGTATTTTTAGGAACTGGAGTGTTTTTCGGGGCTTTGGCGGCGCGATCATTTCGCGAAACCTTTACCCTTTCGTGTCTTTTCATGGCATTTTTCCTCATTTTTAGATGGGAAAACGCAGGACAGGCAGAGCGAACCTTTACCCTAACCCCCCTCAGAAACTGGCATTTCTAGAGAGATTTGGAGAGGCGCCGATCAGAATCGAACTGATGCATAAAGGTTTTGCAGACCTCTCCCTTACCACTTGGGCACGGCGCCTTGTGCAGGGAAGTCTATCATGCCACCCGACCGCTGGCAAGCCTGACGAATGGATTTTCTGACATCCCTCCTTCTGGCACAGCTCTTGCCTAGCCTCTCGTACTATGCGTGATGCACGAGAGTATAGCGCCCAGACCGGCGAAGCAATGCGATGGTTCTTGTTTATCTGGGTTGTGCTTCTACCCTGGATCTCTCTGGCAATGCTCGGCGCTTGGCTCACCCTGATAACGTCGTGTGGCGGTGTCGCGTTCTGGCTCTGGTGGGTCTCTCTGCCGGTAGGTCTGAACCGCCGCCCTGTGACCTGGATTCTGACATTTTTTCTTATCTGTAGCAGTGCCTGCACGCTGCTGCTAGCGACCAGCCAGCTTCATTTTTCACCGTAGCCCACGCTACTCGCCGTACGCACGCGCCAGCAGCTCTACAGGGTGCAGAACCTTGGGAGCCGCTATGTTCTTGGGTAGCCCCTGCTCAATCCAGGCAAGACAGCCCGGGTTTCCCGTGACAATAATCTCAGCTCCCGTCGCTAGGAGGTTCTCCACTTTCTTATTCTGAAGCTGGCCCGCGAGCTGGGGCTGAAGGTAGTTGTAGACACCGGCACTCCCGCAGCACTGATCGGCGTCCACACACTCCACATACTCGATTCCAGGAATCATCTTGAGGAGTATTCGAGGAGCATCTGCGATCTTTTGCCCATGCCGCAGATGGCAGGCATCGTGGTAGGTAATGCGTGTCTGGATCCAGCGCGTCATGGGGCGCGGCTCAATCTCCATCAGATACTCGGTAATATCCTTGACCTTCGCCGAAAACGCAGCAGCGCGATCCGCCCACTCAGGGTCATCTTTAAGCAAGTGCGTGTAGTCTTTTAAAAACGAGCCACAGCCCGCCGAGTTCAGGATGATGGCATCGTAGTCCGTGCCCTCAAACGAGGCGATGAGCGTGCGTGCTAGCTCTTTGGCCCCTTCCAGCTTCCCCTGATGGCCGTGAAGCGCCCCGCAGCAGGTCTGGTTCTTGGGGACATGGACATCCAGGCCATTGGCAGCCAGAACCTGTGCCGTTGCCTTATGGACAGGGCTGTACAAGACGCTCATCACACAGCCGGTAAGCAGTGCCACTTTCCCGCGTTTCTCGCCCCGTGCCCGTATCAGCTCAGGAAGCGGTGCCGAGGCTTTCTCCAGATCGGCGGGAAGGGGAAGCTGCGTGTCCGTGGGAAGCCCGACAAACCTTGCGGCGAACGCGGGAATCTTCCCTCCCGTGAGCCGCCCGGCCTTCAGCGCGAGCTTCATCTTCTTGGGATCGGTAAGCAGCATGAGAAGCCCCTCGCGGAGGACACGCTCGCCCGTGGTGCGGGCCACCTGGTGCTCCTGCTCGTTGCGAAAGTGCTCTAAAAGATGCCCGTACGGCACTCCGCTGGGGCACGCTGTCTCGCACGCGCGGCACCCGAGGCAGCGATCCAGATGGTACCCGACGCCGCCGGGCTGACTCGCCTCCTCGCCCACCATGGGGAGTTTGCCTTCCGAGACACTTCGCATCAAGACCAATCGCCCCCGGGGGCTATCCGCTTCATCGCCCGTTACCCGATAGGTCGGGCAGGCATCCAGACAGAACCCACAGTGCACACAGCTCAAGAGCCCTTTTTCAACATCCGCTTCCTTCATTGCCCGCTATTGTACCCCTTTCCGTTTGAGAGCATGCGAGCGTAGTCTGAGAGTGAAGAGTTTTGGAGAGAAAAGAGAGATCCCACAATGCCCACTGTCGCTGTTTTTCGAGATGGACTGCTCGCCCGCCGTCGCCCGGAATTGCTAGAGCCCAAAGACGCCGAGAAGATGGTGTGCGCGATGAACAGGCTGCCGACCATTTTAGAAGCCTGGGTGCAGGCCGTGCCCCGTAGTCGCCGTAAGCTGGTGTGCTGGCTCCCAAGCAGCGAACGTGCGCATTCTGCAATGGAGAACGCCTTGCTGTCCACGGAGCAGAAAAAAGCGCGGGACGAAGGCGTGGGATTTATCTGGTCACCGACGGTTTTCGGCCCGGAGGTGCGCGCCTGCTACAACCCCAAGAGCAAGAATGCCTATCTAGTGACACACGAAGGCGGCCAACGCTACCGCTGCCAGTGCCCGCGATTTCAGAGCGCCGGGATCTGTAAACATAGCTGCGCCGCAAAAATCCGACAGATGACGGATTGATTAGGACTGTCTTAATATGCTAAGATAGGGGTATGGAAACATCCCTGACATCCCACGCCGGGCTTCTTGCCTGGGTGGAGGAGAGCACACGCCTCTGTAAGCCGGAGCGGGTTCACTGGTGCGACGGCTCGGAAGAGGAGGCGCGGTGGCTGATCTCCACCATGGTTGCCGCCAAAGATCTAATTCCCTTCAACCACGATGAGTGGCCTAATTGCTATCTACACCGCTCAAATCCCAATGATGTGGCTCGCGTGGAAGACCGGACATTTATCTGCTCAACCACGCGCGAGGATGCTGGCCCAACCAACCACTGGATGGCCCCGGACGAGGCGAAGAAGCTCCTCTACGGGATCTTCGACGGCTGCATGGCGGGCCGAACGCTCTATGTGGTGCCCTACCAAATGGGGCCGGTGGGCTCGCCGTTCTCCAAAGTGGGCGTCGAGATCACGGACAGCGCCTATGTCGCGCTCTCGATGCGCATCATGACACGGATGGGCACCGTGGCGCTAGAGACACTGGGCACCGAGGGGGCGTTTGTGCCGGGCTTGCACAGCACCGCCGAGCTCGATCCCGAGAAACGCTATATCTGTCACTTCCCTGATGATAAAGAGCGCTTAATTCTCTCGATCAACTCGGGCTACGGCGGCAATGCGCTCCTAGGCAAAAAGTGCTTTGCTCTGCGGATCGCCTCCGCCATTGCTCGCGACGAGGGCTGGCTCGCGGAGCACATGCTAATCTTAGAGCTGGAAGATCCTGAGGGCCAGAAACTCTACTTCACCGGCGCGTTTCCGTCGGCGTGTGGCAAGACAAATCTGGCGATGCTGGAGTCTATCCTGCCGGGCTGGACGGTTCGCACGGTCGGCGATGATATTGCGTGGCTACGCATCGGCGAGGACGGGCGGCTCTGGGCCGTGAACCCCGAGGCGGGCTTCTTTGGAGTCGCGCCCGGCACGAGCGAGAAAACCAACCCGTCGGCGATGGACACCATTCGCTCCAACACGCTCTTTACCAATGTCGCCCGCACCGACGGTGGCCGCCCGTGGTGGGAGGGAATCGGTCAGGCATCCAAGTGGATGACCGACTGGCGCGGCAACCACCGCCCAGGCCAGGACTTAGAGGGCGGCAAGTTTGCCCAGCCCAACTCGCGCTTCACCGCGCCAGCCCAACAGTGCCCGACCATCTCGCCGAACTGGGAAGACCCACAGGGCGTCCCCATCAGTGGTATTCTCTTCGGGGGCCGCCGCAACGACACCATGCCACTCGTGCTGGAGGC
>JANNDD010000044.1:0-5878 GCA_031387365.1 Armatimonas sp.
GTCTGGTTCAGCGGAAAGACCGGGTTCTTGCCATAGAAACGCGAGCCCAGCAGACCGCGCTCCTCGCCGAAAAACGTCATGAAGACAATGCTACGCTTGGGGCGCTTCTTGAGCGTGCTCAGTGCCGTTGCCAGCTCGATCACCCCGATGGTGCCGCTGCCATCGTCGTTGGCCCCGTTAAAGATTTTATCGTCGCCGGGCATATTCGGATTGGTTCCCAGATGGTCGTAGTGTGCCGTGACAATAATATAGCTGTCTTTAAGCTTCTGATCGGAGCCGCGCAGGACGGCTATCACATTGTGCACGGGCTGCTCATCGTCGGAGCCGCGTGCTTTTAATGTCGTGGTCTGGAAATAGCTCTCCCCAGCCTCTGTTTTTACACCGGGCTCCAGGCCCGCCTTGCGAAACTGTGCGGCAATGTACTCAGCGGCAAGGTTCAGCCCACGCGACGGCGTGGCTCTTCCCTCCAGCGCGTCCGAGGCCAGAAACGAGAGATTGCCCTTGAGCGAGTCGGCGGAGATACGCTCCAGCGCAGCGCGGCGGTCGCCATTCAGATCGGGCTTCCAGACGGGAGGCTTCTGCGGGAGTGCTGCAAGGACGAGGAGGGCAGTGATAAGCATCATGGTGTTATTGTACCTGTGAGTAGCCCCCCCTGAACTAGGGCTTCTTGATAGTCCAGGTGATTTGGAAGGGCTATGAACTGGTTGGAGAGAAAGGGGGGTAGGACAAAACCATGGCGTTGGCGTAGGGTCTCGGCGGCCCCCCAGAGCAGAGTGGCTTGCATGTGTGCATCTTGGGCCTGTCGCAGGAGCCCCGCCTCCAACAGCGCCAGGGTCATGCCCTCGGGGCTATTCCAGCGTCGTAGTGCTCCCAGTGCCTCTTGGAGATGTCTCTCGGCCTGTGACAGACTTCCTTGCCCTCGCAGAGCGGCTGTTTGGACGAGCAGTATCCGTGGCAGGAGCCCCGTGTTGGGCTCATCGTGGAGAATCGTCAGTGCTTCTTGCGCAAGACGATGCGCCTCCGCAAAGTTCTTAAGGCACAAGTGCCGCTCCGCTTGACCGTAGCGTGCACCCACCATACCCGGCGTGTAGCCCAGCTCTTGCGAGAGGGTGAGTGCTTCGTTGAGGGCAACCTCCTCTTGAAGTGCCTCCCCGCTATCGCGCTGCACCTTGGCCCACCAGAGTAGGAGAGAGGCCCGCGAGATGCGGTTGTTCATCTCGCGCTGTTGTGCGAGAACCGGCTCTAGAAGAGCACGGGCTTTCCGGTAGTCCCCCTGGAGCCAGGCAAGGGTAGCCCGGGCACCATGGCACCAGAGGGGATTTCCTCCCAGAGAGTCACAGAGATGCTGTGCCGCAAGAAGCTCACTCTCCGCTTGCTCTAGCTCCCCCAGGTCACGGGCTAGGAGTCCACGCGATTCTAAAGCATACACATCCCCCCAGCTTTTCGTGTCTGTTTTTGCTTGGTCGTAGTGCTCCCAGGCACTTGTAAAGTCTCCCTGAATATGCGCCAGCTTCCCCGCGTGCCAGTGCCCCCGGGCGATCTCTGGGTTCGTCGAAGGTAGAGCTCCCAGAAAGCGCGTGAAGTTCTGCCGTGCCTCCGTGACTCCCCCCCGAAGTCGGTAGAGGGAGTTAGTGCATATCGCCACCTCCAGACCGAGTGCATGTAGCTCCGGCATGTGCCAAGCCTCCTCAAGAGCCGTTCGAAGATTTGTCCGCTCCGCCTCTATGCGCTCCAGCCAGAGCTGCTGCTGGGCATCGTCGCTATCGCGCAGGGCGAGCGCATGAAGCCAAGTGAGGAGCCGGGTCTGCGCTTGTTGTCGTCCCTCGGGGGGGAGATACTGCTCCACAAAGAGACGCACGGTCTCTAGCATTCGAAAGCGGCCCTTCTCAGCGAGAACGAGTGAGCGTGCCACGAGCTTTGTGAGACGATCTAGTACGACAAACTCATCCTCACTGGGAAAGGCCACGTGCATTGCTCCCTCCAGCGACCAGCCTCCGCGAAAGACGGAGAGCTGTGCCAGTGCCTTTTGCTCAGGGGAAGAGAGCTGCTCCCACGACGACTCCAGTACAGTGTGGAGGGTTCGGTGCCGCTGGGGGTGTGCTGCTCCGCCAACAAGCAGGCGAAAGCGCTCCGTAAGCCGCTCGATAAGCTGCCCTGGTGAGAGAACACTGAGCCGCCCTGCCGCCAGCTCCAGAGCAAGAGGAATCCCCTCCAGCTGCTGGCAAAGGCTAGACACAGTCCCCTGCTCCAGTGCCACACTGGGGTGCGTTCGTCCGGCACACTGGACAAATAAACTCTGTGCATCCGTCTCACTTAGGGGATTCAGTCGCCAGTGCACCTCCCCAGGCAGCTCCAGGGGTTCGCGACTCGTGACCAGAAACGAGACTTGCGGACATACCTGACGCAGTGTTTGGATAAGTGTCCGGCAGGCCGGCAAAAGATTCTCCGCGTTGTCCAACACCAGTAAGAGCCTCTGCCCCGCCAGTGCCGCCGCCAGCTCCTCTAGGCTCTCACTACGCCGTCCCAGACTCCGTGCTACTGTCGCGACTAGAGTGTCCCCGACAGGCAGAGAGGCTAGCTCTACAAACGTCGCTCCCTCCGCAAACTCTCCGCTGAGCTCCCCTGCGAGGCGCAAAGCCAGCCGAGTCTTGCCCATCCCTCCCATGCCCAGGATCGTCACCAGTGGCTCGTAGAGCAGTAGGTTGGTGAGCTGTTGTTGCTCCGCGCGGCGTCCTACAAACGGTGTGGCAGGCTGAGGCAGTTGGGGACGTAGGGCCGGGGCCCACTTGGGACGTACTGGGAGTGGTGTTGGCTGACGGAGTTTCTCTTGGAGAGCGGTATAGAGTGCCTTGGTCTGCGGGTCTGGCACGAGGCTCTGGGTGCTCAGGCACTCCCGAAAACCGCGAAAGACCTCTAGTGCCTCGCTCTGCCTTCCGAGCTGCCCATACAGAGTCATCAGCCTACGGACAGCGTCTTCATGCAGAGGATCCACCTCCAATAAAGCCCGTAGGTGAATGCAAGCCTCGTCGGGCGGAGTGCTTCGTGCGCGTGCGAGCCGGGCCTCGGTATAGAGTACCTCGCGCTGGCGACGTTCCCCAAAGACCCACTCTTCGCTACAGCCTTCTAGAAGCATACCTTGATAGAGAACAAGCTGGCTTGAGGGATCGGCATCGAAGGTCAGAACATCACAGGCTATGCCGTTTGCATCGAAAACGAGTGTTGTGATTGTTGGTGCGGAGATGTGTGTGGCATCTAGCCCCAGAGCACGGCGTAGGTCGGTCAGTGTGCGACGTAGATTGGCCAGACCATTCTCCGTGGGGACGTCGGGCCAGAGCTGCCCCGCCAACCAGACACGCTCTACGGTCTTGCCGGCACGGAGCACCAAAAGTGCTAGTAACCAGAGGCCCTTACGCGTTCTGAGGGCGGGCAGGACGAGGCCATCGGAGCGGCGCACCTCCGGCGGACCGAAAAATTGCAAGGTCAGCCGTGACATCACCCACTAATTCCCTACTGACCACGCTTTTTCCTTGTTTTTGTCCACGTTTACGTCCATGGTATGCCGATACCCTGGCAGCAACATAAGAAACCCGAGGTACTCACCATGAAAAAACAACTTCAACTTCAGCAACTTCCGCGTGGCCTGAGCCAGCTTAAACTTGACGCGCATATTATAGATCCTCCGCACGTCCGTGGCATCCAGATGGAGATCGTGGACGAGCGCAAGGAGAAGCAGCTACGCACCAACCTCGTCCCCAAAAAATTTGTGAAGAAGCCCAAGCTGGACGAAGCGGCATTCTGCACGGCGATTCATACGATTCTCAAAGAGAATACCACCGGCTATCTTCTCCACCTTCGAAAAAACGGGAATCTGACCCACAATCTCGTCTGGCAGTGGGCACAGACGCCTACCGATAAGAACGATAGCTGGACCGAGAGCACCCGGATGCACGTGGCCAGCGTGAGTAAGTTCCTCACGGCGATTGGGATGGTCAAGGCACTCGACAGCAAAAATGTCTCCTACGACACCCCGATTGCTGGATATCTGCCCGACTACTGGACCAAGGGCAACAAGATCAACCAGATCACGTTTCGCCACTTACTGACGCATAAATCAGGCTTCAGCACGGGGGGCTCCGCGTCGAGCTACACGTTCATGAAAGGCCGCGTGGCGATGGGAGTTCCCGGTGTTGGTAGCTCCGACTACGAGAACATGAACTTCGGGCTCTGCCGGATCTTAATGCCGATTGTGCTGGGGGACATGCCCAAGAGTGCCAACTTCATGCCCAACAACCCCGCACTCAACGACCAGGTCTGGGATGCGGTCTCGCTTCAGCACTACACCAACTACATGCAGGATAAGGTCTTCGAGCCCGCCGGGGTAAACAACGCGGGCTTTGAGCCGATTCCGGGCAAGAACAATGCCCTAGCCTACGACTTCCCTCACGGCAGTAAGAAAGGCTGGAACTCAGGCGACCTGGCGAGTATGGCAGGCGGCGCGGCGTGGCGGCTCTCGATTAAAGAATTGCTGGATGTCATGAACCATGCACGTCGTAAGGGAACTATCCTACCCAGTGGCAAGTTCCAGTACCTCATAGACAACTACTTTGGCATTGATCAGCAGATCGATACCCCCGCAGGTAAGCTCTATAACAAAAACGGCGGCTGGGGGTCAGGAGGCAGGAAAGAGCAGTGTGTCGCCTACGTCCTCCCTGACAACATGGAACTCGCCGTCTTCGTGAACTCCCCTATTGGCACTGAGGACTACTCCCTGCGCGGCTTAGTCAAAGATGCCTATGTGGGCTGCCTGAGCGAGTAAAGCTGTTACAATAAGCGCATGAATGAGCAGCAACGGCGCTTTTTTGAGACTTTCGGCTACATCGGTCTCCCCGGTCTTCTCTCGGACTGCATTGGGGAGATCATTGAGGGCTTCGAGGCGATCTGGCAAGAGAGCGGTGGAGGCCACGCGGGCCGTCCTCATGAGGGGACGGCCCGCTCGTGCATCGCGCAGTTTCTCGATCACAACGAGCGGCTCTGCGCCCTGCTCGACGATCCCCGGATTCTGGGAATCGCCCAAGCACTCTGCGGCGATGACTTCAACTACATGGGCAGCGATGGTAACTACTATGTGGGGGATACCGGCTGGCACTCCGACGGCTGGCACCGACAGCTGCGGCACATCAAGATCGCGTTCTACCTCGACCCGCTCACCAAAGACACCGGCTGCCTGCGCGTGATTCCGGGAAGCCATCGGATCGGTGAGGGCTACACAGAAGACCTACAAACCAACCTCCGTCAGAGCCGTGATTATTGGGGCATCACCGGCCCCGAAGTGCCCGCCATTGCCCTGGAAACCCAGCCCGGCGATGTGCTGGTCTTCAACCATAACACCAAGCACGCGGCGTTTGGCGGCGGCACCCGGCGGCGGATGTTCACGATGAACCTTTGTGAGCGCTACCCCGACGAAAAATTACAGGAGCTGCGCGATTATCTTAGCGGCGGCGCCCGGTTCTGGGTCGAGCGCGCCTACCACGAGACGCTCGTCGCCACTGCCACCCCCGAGCGCCTGCGGCACCTAGAGCAAGTGCGTGCCAACGATGGCCACCTCGCCGAGCTCGCCCGTGCCGCCCGTGAGAAGATGAACGAACCGTCGCGTGGCTGACGTCTTCTTGAGGCCCCGCAGAGCCGACGACGATGCGTTCTTAGGGGCACTTCATCAGCTCCAAGAAGCGGATAGCGCCCCGATGGGTCTGGAACTGAAAGGGGAAAAGGCAGGTGAGGAGTGGGTCGCCCTCAAGGGAGGCGAAGGCGTCGGGGTTGGCAGTTTTCACCCTGCTTGGTGGACAGGAGACCCCAGCACCTACAGCCTTGAGGTTCGTGT
>JANNDD010000081.1:0-11578 GCA_031387365.1 Armatimonas sp.
AGATCGGCGACGAGGCGCGCGGTAATTGGCTCACGGGGCTTGATTTTCTTATCCTGGCGGGCGTAGCCGTAGTAGGGAAGCACCACGGTGATGCGCTGCGCCGAGGCCCGGCGGAAGGCATCCAGCAGGATCAGTAGCTCCATTAAGTTATCGTTGACGGGCATGCAGGTAGGCTGGACCAGGAAAACATCCATACCACGCGCCGACTCGTCTACTTGCACGCGAATCTCACCGTCGGCAAAGCGCGAGAGGAGCATCTTTCCCAAAGGAACGCCTAGCTCTTTGGTTATGGAGTCGGCGAGGGCGGGGTGACCGCTGCCCGCAAAGACACGCAGGTTCTTGCCAATCGGAAGTGCTTTCTTAGCCATGAGCTTTCTCTTTTTGTTTTCTCTCACGGCGGACTGTCTCCGCCCCTTCGAGGTTGAGCTGTCGCTCCCGCGCAATGGCAATTGCCTCTGCCGGGACATCCTGCGTGATCACCGAGCCCGCCGCCGTCAGTGCCCCATCGCCGATCGTGACAGGTGCAACAAGAATAGAGCTACTGCCGATAAAGGCATCCGCGCCGATAGTCGTCTTGCTCTTGGTGAAACCGTCGAAGTTACAAGTGATGGTTCCCGCTCCGATATTAGTCTTCGTGCCAATCTCCGTGTCGCCCAGGTAGCTCAGGTGCGATGCCGAGACATTGTCGGCGAGCTGTCCGTTCTTGACCTCGACAAAGTTGCCGATTTTGCAGCCCTTGCCTAGAACCGCCTTGCCCCGAAGCTGTGCAAAAGGCCCCACTTTGCAGCCGTCGCCCACGGTGGAGTCCGTGATAACAACATACGGCCCGATGATGCAGTCCGCACCGATGCGGGTATTGCCTCGGAGATAAGTCCCTGGGTGGAGCACCGTGTCCTGTCCAACCGTGATTCCCACCTCGACATAGGTCGTCGCCGGGTCAATGATTGTCACACCAGAGAGCATCAGTTCTCTTAGAAGCTGTTTGCGCAGGATCTCCGTGAGCTCGGCCAGCTCAACACGTGTGTTGATCCCAAGAGTGACATTGTTATCTTTGGCGACTACAGCACGCACTGGCTCCCCGGCGGCGCGGGTCATCCCAATCACGTCGGTGAGATAGAGCTCACCCTGCGCATTATTGGGAGTGAGCTGCTTCAAGCGCTCAAACAGAGAGCTTCCATCAAAGACATAGACAGCAGCATTCATCTCGCGAATAGCTCTCTGCTCGGGGGTGGCGTCTTTGGCCTCGACAATTTCCTCGACGGTGCCCGACCCATCAGCGGCGCGGACAACGCGTCCGTAGCTCCCCGCATCGTCCAGAAGGGCGGAGAGTAGGGTTGCGCCGCCGGTGTGGGCCGCTAGAAGCTCGGAGAGTACCTCGGCGGAGAGAAGGGGCGCATCGCCAGGAACCACCAAGACCGGACCGGTATGGCCTGCGAGAAGCGCCTCGGCCTGCTGCGTGGCGTGGCCGGTGCCACGTGGGTTATGCTGCCAGACGAACTCGATATTTTGCCCCACGTAGGCGGCTTCCACCCGTGCTTGCACTGCACTGCCCTCGTGGCCGATGACGACAATACGGCGCTCGGCACCAGCGGCGGCGAGCGCATCCAGGATGTGGAAAAGAGTCGGCTTCCCACAAACGGGATGAAGCACCTTGGAGAGCTTCGAGCGCATCCGAGTAGACTTGCCCGCCGCCAGAATAATTGCTGCTGTCGTGCCCAAAAACTACCCCCTGACCGGGGGAATTATACTCGCCCTAGCCCACGAAAGCTAGAGGGAAGTTCGGTTATTATTGTAGGTGTGCACCACAGGTGCCCCCATCTGATTGATCACCTCAGCTCGTAGCACCTCAGAGTGCTGGTGTGCAATCCCCTGAAATGTCTCACTGGCCACTTCAAGAGCCATCAGGGAAGCCTGTGCGGCGCGATAGGCTCCTGGTGTGAGCACTACCCGGAACCGTCGGCGCGCTTCCTGAATGACCGCCTGGGCCTGCTCCTGCGCGGCACAGACCTCAAGATAGCTCCCCCAGCCCGGCTCACGCATTGTCTGAGCGGCCTTGCGCCCCTGCGATGCCACTGCCTCGATAGCCTTACTGATCTCCAGTCGGATAAACTCACTGTGCTCCTGGATCGTTAAGAGTGGGAACTCAATATGGCGGCGGAGCTGTCCGATAGGTCGAAGCAGTTGATAGGCACGAAAGACCCGGTTCAGTCGCGTGGTCTTGTAGCGGCTCAGGGAGGTATCGAGCAGAAGCCCGCGAATCTCCCCTTCAAAATGCTCCAGATCTGCGAGAAAGTGTGAGAAAGTAGAGGCCTCTTCGGAGATTCTATGGCCCAGGTGGCAGGTCGCCAGATCCGCGGCAGCAATCGCGACCATGAGCGCCACATCGTGTTCCATCTTATCCAGAGCCGGATGTGGGGTCTCAATAAGTTGCCGTCGGAATGCAGGAACAACAACCCGCTCAGTAGACTGAGTGCTTTCAAAATCGGAGCGCCAGGTGATTCTCATGCTTTGCTAAAATGCAGTTTCTATGCCAAGAATGCCAGAGAGCGACTAGAAAATGGAAATATTTCAATTACGCTATTTTGTGGCGGCGGCGCAGCGGCTCAACTTCACACAGGCCGCAGCGCAGTGCCATATCGCCCAGCCATCGCTCTCGGCACAGATTGCCGCACTGGAGCGGGAGCTCGGTGCCTCGCTCTTCCACCGGCGAGGCCGCAGCGTGCGCCTCACCGATGCGGGGGAGACACTTCTCAGCCATGCGGAGCGGCTCCTGGCACAGGAAGAGGAGGCGCGGAGTGCGGTGCGCCGTGTGGTGGGGCTTGAGTCCGGACGGCTGAGTCTCTGGACACTACCCACCCCGGGCCAGCACTTACTCCCTCCGGTTCTCGCCCGTTTTCGGGCGGCACATCCAGGTATTAGTATTTCCGTGCATGAAGCCGTTCCCGCCCGCGTCATTGCCGAGGCCGTGACAGGCGGACGCGCGGATCTTGGCGTCGTGCACCTTCCCTGCACCCACGACGGCCTTGAGCGCCGCCCGCTCCTCACTGAGGAGCTGGCACTAATTGTCCCGGAGAGGCACCCGCTGGCGGAAAGCACACCCACCCTTGCGTCGCTCGCCAATGAGGACTGGGTCTGGGTTCCCGAGGGGCAGTCACCGGAGCACCCGATCTTTGCCGCGTGCCTTGCTGCCGGGTTTACCCCGCGCATCGCCTGCGTCTCGGGTTCCGCGGGCGGAATGCAGGCGCTGGTCGCCGCCGGACTGGGAATCGCCTTGCTTCCCCGTCTCGCGCTGAGTCCGCCGCCCGGCACCGTGATCGTCGAGCTCGCCGAGCCGCGGCCCACCCGCACCCTCGCCCTGATCTGGCGCTCCGGCGAGGCACTCTCTCACGCAGCCACGGCGTTTATGGCATTACTTTAGAAGCAAACAGTTGCTTGACAAAATTGTTCGCGTGAGCTAAACTGAGAATTATAGGCATGCAGGGTGCCTCCTTTCCGCGGGAAGAGCTGAGTTCACCTGAGTGTTTTTTTGGCGTTTGATGGCTTCTCACACAAGCCTCCTTTTTGCCCGAGCGAGCGGATACCGGGCACAAAAATAAAAAGGAGGACTTCTATGTCCACTCATCGTCACTTACCTGTCCGGCCCGACCTAACTCAGCTCAAGCACCAGGCCAAAGAACTTCTCACGGCGCTTCACGCCGGTGTTCCCACCGCAATCGCTGAGCTACGTACGTTTCATCCGAAGTTTGATCAGCTCGATCCCAGCAGAACGCAGCTCTCCGATGCGCAACTTACCCTCGCCCGTGCCTATGGTGTCCCGAGCTGGCCGCGCTTAGTGCTCGCCTGCGAGCTGATTGACGCCATCTGGCGTGGTGATCTGGAAGCCGTACGTGGGCTGATTGAGAAGCACCCATCGCTGCTAAAAGAAAATGCACGCGGCACGGCGCAGTGCAACTGGGGGCCCGCTCTCTCCTATGCCGCCAATGTCGGGCAGGAGGAGATCGTGCAGTTTCTCCATAACTCTGGAGCCAATGGAATCCAGCACGCTTTTGAGCGCGCCTGCCTCCGTGGCAAGCTAGAGACAGCCCGACGGCTCCACTCACTCGGCGCACGGCCACAGCCCGGCTCGGTGATGGGGCCGTGTGAGACACTCAGCGCACCGGGTCTGGCGCTCCAGCTAGAGCTGGGTACGGAGCTTGTAGATGAGCACGGCAACCGTCTGGCACCGCTGGCGCTGGTGCTCGAAACCTACTCGCGCAACCCCGACGGCAAACAGGCAGTTCTGGACATTTTTGTTCAGCACGGCTACCCCCTCCCCGACACCGCCGTCTTCGCCGTGCATCGTGGACGGATCGATTTATTAGCCGCTCACGTCCAGCGCGCCCCAAGTGTGCTCACTCGGCAATTTGCCCACGAGGAGATCTACCCGCCAGAGCTAGGCTGCCACACGGACCACACGTTCGCGCTCTGTGGGACACCACTGGCAGGTGGCACGCTCCTGCACCTCGCCGTGGACGACGATGCCTACGAAGTCGCAAAGTGGCTTCTGGAAAACGGTGCAGATGTCAATGCACCCGCCGCCATCGACACCGACGGTTTCGGCGGCCATACTGCGCTCTTCGGCTGCGTGGTCTCGCAGGCATACCGCTGCAGCCGCCCGAGCGAGCGCATGGCCCAGCTCCTTCTCGATCATGGTGCCAACACAACTATCCGCGTCAACCTCAGAAAAGCCCTACGCTTCGTGGACGACGAGACCCTGCACGAGTACTTTGATGTGACTCCGCGCACCTGGGGCGAGCGCTTCCACGACCAAGACTGGGTCAATCCGGCGGTGTTGGCACTGCTAGCGCCTGCCAGTCCATAAGCGTATCCACATCTATCCTGCCGCCGGGAAAGGCAACTGTGCGGCAGGGATATTTTTTGAGGAGCTTGCGCGCCCCCGAATCGCCGGTGAGCGCGAGGAGCTCGGGGAAATAGGCTCTGTCAAACACACATGGTGGCCCGAGAGCCTCGCCGTAGTCGGAGGCGACAATTACGCCCGGCTGGAATTTGGCTAGGAGGGCCTGCAAGTGCTCTGCTGTTACGAGCGGCTGATCGCAGAGCATTACCAGTGCGGCATCATAGTTGGCAATAGCATGAATCCCCGCACGAAACGATGCCGCCATGCCCTCTTGCCAGTCCTCAGCATAAATTACTCTGACGGGTAAATTCACTAGCTCCAATTCCAGAAATGTGGAATAAGCGCCTAGTACGATAATTACCTCGCCGCAGCATGCATCGCACGCTGTCTGTGCCGCGTGGCGCAAGAGAGAATTCCCGTGGTACGGCAAGAGCTGTTTAGGCTGGCCAAGGCGCACCGACGCACCCGCTGCCAGCAGAGTAACCGCAATGTTCAGTGGATGGGCCCTTCACGGAGTGTTAGCGGTCCGCCACTGCGGCCCGCTGACCAGGCGCGAATCTCGGCGACCAGTGCGAGCGCGATCTCCTGAGGGTTGTCTGCACCTATGTCTAGGCCAAGAGGAGCTCTGAACCCATCCCCCCGGCCCCCTTCCCTGTCCCAAGGAAGGGGGAGATCGGAGAGGGGGTTTTCTAAGAGACGGGGATTTTCTAAGAGACGCTCGGTGCGGCGGCGGGGGCCAAGCAGGCCAAGGTAGCCGACTCGGGAGGCGAGCAATGCGGGTAGAAGCTCCTGGTCGGTGCGGAAGCTGTGCGTCATGAGCACGACGGCATCCGTAGGCTCTAGATTTGAGATCGGGAAGCTCTGCACAATACGGGCACCAGGGAAGCGCTCGGGGTGGAGCGTGAGCGAGCGGCTGTCCACGACGATGACATGCCAGCCCAGTAGCTCCGTGGCGATTTTGACGAGCGGCACGACATCGTGACCCGCACCATAGACAACTAAGCGCTGAGGTGGCGTGACCAGCTCATAAAACGTCTCGTCGCGCCAGAAAGATTTTTCAGAATCAAGAGCCTCTTGCGCCCCTGCGAGCAGAGATTTCTCGCCCCAAAACTGCCCACTAGGCTCCAGCGCAAGGCGCTTGCCCTCGCCGGTCGTGGCGAGCACGCCAAGGGTTCTGTCTGTCTGCCAGTACTCCAAGCGGGCGAGGTGCGCGACCGTAGTTTCATTCAGTCGCTCCAGCAGGACCTCGACCACACCATTGCAGCCCAGCCCAAAGCCCCACTCGATATCTTCGTCCTCTTGGGTGGAGTCGTAGACCACCCGCGTCGGGCCGCTCTCCGTGCGCCACCAGGCTTTCTGAAGCACATCGGTCTCTAAACAGCCACCGCTGATCGAGCCCGCCACCCAGCCTTTTTCCGTGAGCAACATCCGCGCACCAGGCCGCCGGTAGGTCGAGCCTCCCACCCGAATTACGGTCGCCAGAATCGCCGACTCCCCCGCAGCAAAGGCGGCTTGCGAAGCACGGGCCACGCGTAGAAGCTCGGTCATGAGGTTTTCCACGAAAAATTGTTAGAAATCAAAAGTGACACGTCGTAAAGATTCTATTTCTTGTTTTGTAAGCTCTCGATAAAAATCAGTACTAAGTAAATTTTGGAAATCGAATGTCATTTTGCTTTCCAAATAAGACTCTATATTGTCGGTCGGTATTTTTGAAATTCTATATTTTTCATACTTAGAATACCGATCAATATGACCGCTTAAAAGTTTGGGGGTTAGGAAATCATCAGGATGAAAATGGGATTCATAGTGTTTTAGAAATAAAAAGCTGAAGTCTTTATATGATCTTAGAGTCAATATCGAGCGTTCTTCATCAATTTCTGTTCTGAGGCCATCAACCCATTTTGTGACAATTTTACCGTTTAGATGTATAGATGCGGATCCTATTTCCCAGACTGTATCTCTGTTTTCATTAACTAACAGTGCAGTGTATTGAAGAAGATTACCAATTGTATCAAGCTTGCCAATCTTTATGAGTGAGTAGCTATAATCTGTAGCTATCATGATTTTTCTGACAAACTCTTCTTGGAGTGGTTGTGGAACCTCTTTTATATCTATGGACTCAATTTTTGTGAGGCCATTTATCCCCTCTGTTGCAGCAAAGTTCCATTGCAGAAATTTCCTCAAAATAAGCAGCCAACCAAATTCTTGTTTTTGAAGTACTGAGTACGGTAGCTTTAAAGCGTCAAGTGTAAAGTAGCTATCCATGATCAAATAATCTTACTTTGCCTCCCCCTTCTCCTACCCGAAGGGCTTGTTATTGGGAGAAGGGGGCAGGGGGGGATGAGGGGAACTTACCCCCATGAGTAGCCCGACTTGGCTAGCGGGAGCGTCCGCACGCGCTCGCCGGTGGCGGCGAAGACGGCATTGGCGATGGCGGGCAGGATCGGAGGGAGCGCGGGCTCGCCGAGGCCGGTGGGGCGGTTGTTGGACTTGTGGAAGTGCACATCAATCTCGCGCGGAGCCTGGTTCAGGCGCACCATCGGGTGATCCGAGAAGTTCTCCTGCACCACGCGGCCCTTAGCGAGCGTGATCTCCTGCGCCATCAGCTGGCTCATGCCATCAATGATCGAGCCGCAGACCTGGCTCTCCGCCGCGACCGGGTTGATAATCGTGTGGCCCACATCGCCGACCACCCAGACCTTCTCGACCTTGATCTCTTTCTTGGCACTCACTTTCACTTGCGCCACCTCGGCGAAGTAGCCCTGGTGGCTGAAGTAGAACGCGACTCCCATGCCCGTGCCCTTGGGAAGTGTCTTCTTGCCCCAGCCCGAGCGCTCGACCACGAGGTTCAGGACATTACGCATGCGCTCGGTATCCATCCCGCGCTGGTTGGCGGGAAGCGCCTCAAGTGCGGTGAGCTGCTCTAGGCGAAACGCGACGGGGTCTTTCTTCGCCGCGTGCGCCAGCTCGTCGGTGAGGCACTGGAAGACAAACGCATGGACATTGCTGCCCGGAGCGCGGAGTGCTCCCGTTCGCACGGCAAGCGGAACCATCGAGTGCCCTAGCGCATAGTTAGGGATCGTGCGGGTGGGGAACTCGCCTGGGCCGACGCCGCCGCTATCCACAAATCTATCGTTCTCGCCGTAGCCCACAAAGTGATCGTGGAGGGCGATTGTTTTCCCGGTGGCATCCAGCCCAATCTTGAAGTGGTGCCAGCCACCGGCGCGGTAGTAGTCGTGCGCGAAGTCGTCCTCTCGGCTCCAGAGCAGCTTGATCGGGACGCCCGGCATTTCCTTTGCGATCCAGGCCGCGTCTACCACCATGTCGTTGTAGAGCCGCCGCCCGAAGCCGCCGCCTGCGCGGTGCAGGTGCATGGTCACGGCACTCTCAGGGATTCCCAACACCCGCGCTGAGCCGCTGCGCCCTCCGGTGGGAATCTGGCTCGTGCTCCAGAGCTCCAGCTTGCCATCCGCGAACTTTGCGGTGCAGTTCTGCGGCTCCAGCGGGGCATGGGCGATAATTGGGTACTCGTAGCGGGCCTCAATAACTTTTGCGGCCTTTGCTAGCTCTGCCTCCGGGTCGCCGACTTTTCCGAGGGTTCGTGCGGGTGTCTTTCCCAAAAGCGCGGCGGCTTTCTGAAAGTGTTCCTTGCTCTCGTAGCTCGCCCACTTGCCTTCGTCCCAGATCACTTCCAGCTTCTTACGTGCGGTCTGCGCCTGCCACCAGGTCTCGGCGATAATCACCACCCCGGACTCTAGGCCCACACTAGGGTTGCCCTCGACCACAAAGGTTTTCTTCACACCGGCGAGCTTGGCGATTGCCTCGGTGTTGGCGCTAACCACTTTTCCGCCCAGCACGGGGGTTTTATGGAACGCGGCGTAGAGCATACCGGGCAGGTGCACATCAATGCCAAAAAGCGGCTTTCCCGTCACAATATGCGGCACGTCCACGCCGCCCGTGGGCTTGCCGATAATCTTGTAGCTGGCTGGGTCTTTCATCTTCAGCGTGCTGGGATCGGGGAGGGGCATCGCCAGTGCTTTCTCGGCGAGCGCACCGTAGCCAAGGCGGCGGTTGGTGCTACTATGGAATACCTCGCCTGAGGCGGTGTGGCAGTCGCTCTCAGAAACGCCCCACTCTTTGGCGGCGGCGGCGAGGAGCATTTGGCGCGCAGCGGCCCCCACCCGGCGTACGGGCTCCCAGCCGCTCGGAGTGCCGCCACTGCCACCGGTGAACTGCCCGCCAAAACGCGGGTCCACATCGGCCTGCTCAACCCGTACAGACTTCCAGTCTATGTCTAGCTCCTCGGCGATGAGCATCGGGAGCGTGGTCTTCATGCCCTGCCCAATCTCCGGCGCACGGGAGAGGATCGTCACGATCCCATTTGGGGCGATCTTGATAAACGCACGGGGCTCCAGCGCGGGTGGCCCCGGGCGTGGCGGCTGTGCCTGTGCAGGCATATCGGAGTCGGTATAGAGGCCTAGAGCGAACCCTCCGCCCAGTAGCGCAGTGGCCTTGAAAAAGTCACGTCGGTTCATTTCTTTCCTCCTGTTTTGGGTTTATTGGGTTTAGTCGTGGGCTTCACGGCGGGTTTAATTACCGGTAGAGGGGTCAGTGCTGCGGCGCGGTGCACGGCTTTCCGAATGGACAGGTGCGTGCCGCAACGGCAGAGATTGCCACTGAGCGCATCATCAATATCGGCGTCCGTGGGGCGGGGCTTCTTGGCGAGGAGCGCCGCCGCCGAGAGAATCTGCCCGGCCTGACAGTAGCCACACTGCGGCACGTCAACGTCTTGCCACGCCACTTGCAGCGGGTGCTTGCCATCTGAAGAAAGTCCCTCAATCGTGACAACTTTCTTACCAGCAACATCCGCAATTGTCGTCTGACAGGAGCGCACAGCCTCGCCATTGAGATGCACCGTACACGCACCGCAGCTTCCAACACCGCAGCCGTACTTGGTACCAAAGAGATGCAAAATATCGCGCAGCACCCAGAGTAGCGGGGTGTCGGCGGCGGCGTCCACTGTGGCGGGTCGCCCATTGACCGTCAGTTTGTAAAGCATGTTTTAGTATACCCGAATCGCCACTCCACCGATTTCAATCGGTGATTGCAAATTTTCATAAATAATTAATTTTTGTTTTAAGGATTCTTTCATATTGAAGTGACATCATAGTAAAACGAAACCTGAAGAGATAGAGTACTGACTGAAAAGTTAATAAAAACTAATAATACTATATCTTCATTAAGTCACATAAAATATGGAACTCACTCACAAAACAAATGGTTACACAAGCCAATCAGGAGATTTTAAAATGAGCCGTTTTTTTATCGTTTTTTTCGCTGTTATAGCAGCCATTGACTCCAGTGCAAAAGCCTCTTATGCGTACCTTGATCCAGGAGCAGGTAGCCAACTTATCCAAATGACTCTTGCAGGCGCTCTCGGATTAATTTTTGCACTTAAAACAACTTTCCAGCGATTTCTTCAAGTCGCACGAGCCCGTCGTAGCAAGTGAGTCCCCATCCCGCCTCGTTCCGTGACCCGGATGGCTTTGTCTACAATGAGGCGGGAACTCTCTACCGCTATGTGGCCCCCTCGGGGAAGGCAGGACTGGAGCGACTCGTCAGCTCAGGGCTCTACGATACGCTTGTAGAGGCCGGCCTGCTGGTGGCGCACCTTGACCGGGGGCCAACGGAGGAGGGGGGATGTGTGCTTCAGCCGGAGCGCCTGCCCTTTATCGCCCACCCCTATGAGTGGTGTTTCGGGCAGCTCAAGGCGGCGGCAAAAACGACACTCGCCCTTCAGCGTAGTGCACTGGCGCACAACCTAAGCCTCAAAGATGCCAGCGCGTTTAATATCGCCTTTCGAGGAGCACGCCCCCTTCTTTTTGACACGCTCTCGTTCGCTCCCTACCACGAAGGCGAGCCCTGGGCAGCGTACCGCCAGTTCTGTCAGCACTTCCTCGCGCCTCTCGCCCTGATGAGCCGCTGCGACATCCGACTCGCCGGGCTCTTGCGCACCTACCTCGATGGCATCCCGCTCGATCTGGCCAGCAGGCTATTGCCCCGCTCCACACGCCTCTCACCCGGACTGGCAATGCACATTCACTTGCACGCAAAAGCACAGCAGGCGGGCGGCGAAGGCGACGTGGCAAAGCCACGTACAGTAACCGTCTCTAAAAATGGTATGCTCGGGCTCTTAGATAGCCTGGAGAGCACGATTGACTCGCTACGCTGGGAGCCAAGTGGGACTGTCTGGGCGGACTACTACGAGGCAACGAACTACACCGACGCGGCGCTTTTAGCGAAAGAGCAGCTCGTGGGCGAGCTACTGGATGCAATCACGCCCTGCCCAACGCTCGTCTGGGATCTTGGGGCTAACACAGGGCGCTTCAGCCGACTTGCGAGCCAGCGCGGGGCGTTTACCGTTGCCTGGGACTTCGACCCCGCCGCAGTAGAGCTCGGCTGGCGCGATGTTATCCAGCACGATGAGCGCAACTTACTGCCCCTCACCCTGGACCTGATGAATCCAAGCCCACGCTGTGGCTGGGCCGAAACCGAGCGGGAGTCACTGCTGGATCGTGGCCCCGCCGATGTGGTGCTGGCACTTGCACTAGTACACCATCTTGCGCTGGCCAATAACACGCCACTGCCACGCATTCTAGCCTTTCTCGCGAAGGCGGGCCG
>JANNDD010000086.1:0-20110 GCA_031387365.1 Armatimonas sp.
GAGAGGCAGCCGGTGCCGTATTGGTATTTTGGGCCCTCGCGCTTTAAGAGTTCACCCCACTCATCGCCGTCTTCAAATAGTGTCAGGCTCTCGGAGAAACTGGTGTCGCGCAGACCTTCCCACTGGACGGTTTGCGGATAGTACTCGCCGTTGAAGAGCTCGGTGTCCAGAAATGCCGCACCGCTCTGAGCAAGCGCCTGGTAGACGGTGGCTTCGTCGGGCTTTTGGAGCGCCGCCGCCAATCCGGCCATCGCGCTCAGTGCCCCGATGTAGATGCTGGAGCACATCCCCTCCGCGCCCCAGAACTCAATATCGTAGGTGTTGTGGTGCGGCTCGGTGAGCACGCCGCGTCGCTCCGGGTCCCACGCGGCGATGCAGAAGTCGAGGCTACGCTTGGCGAGGGGATAGAGCCGCGCTAGCCACGCCGTGTCGCCTGAGATCTGCCACTCGCGCCAGAGTTTGAGAATCCCGCCGAGCTGTCCATCGGACGCGGCGTGATAGTCGTGGCTCGTCGGGGCATCCGGGAGGGCAGCGCGGAAGTTCACGTGCCCGCGTCCGTCCATCGAGCGCAAGTACTCCTGCTCGCGTAGCGTCCGTTCCAGCGCCGGAAAGAGATGCGGCAGTGCCTGGGCGTAGTTCCAGACATGGGTGCAGGTGCCATGGCAGCAGCCGCTCTGGGTAAAGCAGCCCTCCCAGCCCCAGAGATTCCCGCTTGCCTGCCTCAGTACGGTCGGGGATTTCAGGATGGCGAGATTGGACGCAATCGCATCAATCACCGCAGGCGGAAGCGTGGATTCGTGGAGCGCATCGGCAAAGTCATTCGTCCGTGCAAGATACGGGGTGTGTGCCCGGCCAACAAAATTTGCAACCGCCTCCGCATCTTCCCATTGGCTAGCGTACCAGGGCTGCCATTGTTTTTCTGTTCCACCAACTCCCCACCCAACATTGGGGAAGTACCAAGCAAGAGCGACTGTCGTGTGTCGCCACTCACCCGGCTGGAGCTCATCAAAGTCTATTAGTACAGAGCCGCCATTGCGCCCGCTGAGGCCGCGCTCGCTGGCACTGCCATCATTTTCTTTGAACTGCCCGGACTCGACTTCTCGCCACAGAGCCGAGAGAGAATCGAACCAGCCGCCCCGTAGCCACATCGCTTTACAACGAACTTCTCCGATAACCTCTCCCCCAGCCCCTCTCCCGGGCAGTCGTGCCTCCTTGGGAAAGGGGGGGCAGAGGGAATTCTCTCCCCCTTTCCCAGCGAGCTCGCGAGCGCCCGGGAGAGGGGGGCGGGGGGAGAGGTTACTCGGGGAGAGGTTCACCATCAGTGCGGCACTGCCAAAAGTCTCACTCTCGGGATCGTCGGTGTTGGTGAAGTAGATGCCTTGGCCGTTTTTGAGCAGGCGGTTGCGTGTGCCTTTCTCGCCGCCCTTGCCTTGCACAGGATGCGCCCAGTGGTAGGAGAACTCGATGGAGAGGGGCTTGTCGCTCATGTTGGTGAGCTTGTAGTGCAGAATCGCGGCGGGAATCCCTGAGGCCTTCTCGTCGCCCGGGATAAACGGGCTCCAGCCGGTGAGCTCAATGGCAACAGGAACCTTTGGGTCGCTAAGGGTGACGGTGCCAAACGGGTAACGGCTCTCGAACGAGCACTCGGAGAAGCGCGGCAGGCCCTCGTGGCCGCCTTTTCGATAGCCCTGTGCCTGCAAGCCCTGGTCGTAGAGCTTCTCGGGCGGGAGTGGCCCTTCGACGAGGCGCGTGATCGGGGTCTCGCCCTTGATGTGCAAGAGCGCAAACGCGCCGTCGTAGTAGCCGTGGCCATCGGGGAGGGCGCTGAGGGTGGGTTTGTGACGGATCGAGAAGTCTTGCAGGCCGCCGTGGCCATTGAGGCAGACCGTGCCCGCCCCGATCCCGCCCATCGGCATGGCAATTTGGAGCAACTTCGCTCCTGCATAGATCATCCCAGAGTTTCCTTTGCCAGTTTTTCCGCCACCCCGATGTAGGTGCCCGGAGTGAGTGCGGCTAGGCGTTGTTTGTCCTCGTCGGGGAGCTCTAGGCTCTCCACAAACGCGGCGAGGCCCTCCGGAGTGATCCTGGCGCCCCGGGTGAGCTCTTTGAGACGCTCGTAGGGATTGGGCAGCCCCGCTTTTCGCATGACGGTCTGGATGGGCTCGGCCAGCACCTCCCAGTTGGCATTCAGGTCGGCAGCAAGACGCGCCTCGTCCACGGAGAGCTTGCGCAGGCCGCGCAGTGCCGCCGTGATCGCGATCAGCGTGTGTGCCAGCCCCGTGCCCATGCTGCGAATCGCTGATGAGTCGGAGAGATCGCGCTGTAATCTTGAGACGGCGAGCTTGCTGGCGAGGTGCTCAAAGAGTGCATTGGCAATGCCCACATTGGCCTCGGAATTCTCAAAATCAATCGGGTTGACTTTATGGGGCATCGTAGACGAGCCCACTTCGCCCTTGACAGCTTTTTGAAGAAATACTCCCAGAGCGATATAAGTCCAGACATCCCGGTCAAAGTCCAGCAAGATGTTATTGAAACGTGTGAGCGTATGGAATAGCTCGGCCATGTAGTCGTGAGACTCAATCTGTGTGGTGAGGGGGTTGTAGACCAGACCGAGGCTCTCCACAAAACGCTGGGCCAGTGCGGGCCAGTCCGCGTTTGGGTAGGCGCAGAGATGGGCATTGAAGCAGCCCACCGCCCCATTGAGCTTGCCCAGATACTCCTGCGCGGCGAGCTGCTTTTCCTGACGACGCCAGCGGTGCACAAAGACGGCTAGCTCTTTGCCCAGCGTGCTCGGTGACGCGGGCTGGCCGTGGGTGCGTGAGAGCAGGGGGGTTGCAGCGTAGGGGCGTGCAAAATCAGCGATGGTCTCGATCAGCTCGTGAATCTTGGGAAGCAGTACCTGCTCCATGCCGTTCTTGAGCATCAGGGCATGGGAAAGATTATTGATGTCCTCCGACGTACAGGCAAAGTGCACCCACTCCAGAACATCGGTAAGGCTGCTGCCTTGCAGACGCTCCTTGAGAAAGTACTCCACGGCTTTGACATCGTGGTTGGTGGTGCGCTCGATATCTTTTACCAGAGTCGCATCCTCCACCGAGAAGCTCGCGATGAGCCTCTCCAGCAAGGTAATTTCTGCCGTCGTGAATGCCCGGACATCAGTAATCTCAGGCTCTTGGGAGAGCTGAATAAGCCAGCGAATCTCGACCGTCACACGGTACTTGATCAGCGCGAACTCGGAGACGAACTCGGCGAGGGGGCGGGTCTGGGCGGCATAGCGTCCATCGAGTGGGGAGATAGAAGTCAGAGACATAACGCTCCGATTTTATCACTTTCGGAGTAGGTAGTCGCCGCTGCCGACCCACTTGTAGGTGGTGAGGGCTTCGAGACCCATCGGGCCGCGTGCGTGGAGCTTCTGGGTGGAGATGGCGACTTCCGCACCAAGGCCGAACTGCCCGCCGTCGTTGAAACCCGTGGAGCAGTTCACGAAGACGGCAGCGGAGTCTACCTCGGCGATAAATTGGGCCGCATTGTCATCGCTCTGTGTGAGAATGCCGTCGGTGTGCTGTGATGAGTGTTTCTGAATGTGCGCGATAGCCTGGTCGAGGCCGGAGACTATTTGTATTCCTAGCGTCAGGCTCATCCACTCGGTATCGAACTCGTCGTGAACAAAGCGCACGCCCAGCGGCTCTAGTGCGGCGTGTACTTTGGGGAGAAACTCGGCGGCGATGGCCTCGTGGATAAGCAGCGTGTCTAGCGAGTTGCAGACACTCGGGCGACGGCACTTCGCGTTTGCGATCACAGGAATCGCCTTATTCAGATCAGCGCTCTCATCTACGAACAAGTGGCATACCCCGATACCGCCGATAATCACGGGAATCGTGCTATTCTTGCGGCAGAAGTCATGGAGTCCCGCGCCGCCACGCGGAATAATCATATCTACGAACTCATGCAACTGAAGCAGCTCCTGCACAAGAGCACGGTCTGGGCTGGCGATAAGCTGGACGGCATTTTCAGGCAACACGCTCTGCAGGGCGGCAACCAGCGCTCCGTTGGTTCGCAGAGTCTCCGAGCCGCCGCGCAGGATCACGGCATTGCCGGTCTTGAGCGCCAGGCTCGCAATATCTACTGTCACGTTGGGCCGCGCCTCATAGATTACGCCCAGCACCCCGAGCGGGACGCGCCGCTGGTGGAGCTTCAGGCCGCTTGGGAGAACGTTTTCGTTAAAAATAGCGCCGACGGGATCGGGGAGCATCGCGACCGCCCGCACATCGCCCGTGATCGCCACCAGCCGCGCTTCAGAGAGCGCCAGACGGTCTAAAAGTGCGTCGGAGGTGCCATTTGCCTTTGCCACCTCTAGATCGGAGGCATTGGCGGCAAGAATGGCTTCCACGTTGGCATCTACGGCATCGGCCAGGGCGAGCAGGAGCGTATTTTTCTCTGCGGAGGTCTTCTGGGCAAGGGTACGGGACGCGGTCTTTGCCGCCGCCCCGAGGGCGTTCAAGTCAACGGTCATAGCAGCACCAGATTATCGCGGTGCACTGCCTCGTCGCCACAGGTGTAGCCTAGGCGGTGGAGGATCTGGCGCGACGAGAACCCCATCAAACGGGCGAGCTCATCTGTGCTGTAGGCGCTCAGGCCGATGGCGATCTGCGCACCACCCGGCGCAAGGATCCGAACCGCGTCGCCGCGCTCGAAGGTGCCGTCAAGCCGTGTAATGCCCACGGGGAGGAGGCTTGCACCTCCTTGCTTGAGCCGCCGTACCGCGCCCGTGTCCACAGTGAGCGTGCCCTGGGGACGCTCCGCTAGAAGCCAGCGCTCGCGGCTCTCTCGCCGTGTTGCCGATGGCAGGATCGTGGTTCCTAGAGGCTCGCCCGACACTAAGCGCTGCAGAATTGTGGCATCGCTGCCCGGGGCGATAATCGTGGTGGTGCCGCTCTGGCCCGCAAGCTGCGCAGCTTGGAGCTTGGTGAACATTCCTCCGGTT
The DNA here is from genome assembly GCA_031387365.1 of Armatimonas sp. Lineage (GTDB taxonomy): Bacteria > Armatimonadota > Armatimonadia > Armatimonadales > Armatimonadaceae > Armatimonas. Next base: position 4,985 of record JANNDD010000086.1, read on the forward strand.
CCCAGCGTGGTACCACTCCCACCTGCCATCGCAAAGTGGCTCTCATCAAGGCGCTCAACCACAGAGAGAAGCCGTGCATCGGGGGCACTGCGCGGGTCGGATGTGTAGAGCCCGGAGATGTCCGAGAGGATCACCAGCAGATCCGCATCGAGGAGATTGGCGACGAGGGCAGAGAGATTGTCGTTGTCCCCAACCCGAATCTCATCGGTGGCAACCGTATCATTTTCGTTGATAATGGGCACGACACCGGCGGCGAGCAGAGCATCGAGCGCATCACGGGCGTTGAGGTAGCCGCTGCGGCGCGCCAGATCGCCGCGTGTGAGAAGCACCTGGCCCACCGTACGCTCGTAGATGCCAAAGAGCTCCGCCCAGAGCTGCATGAGCCGGGGCTGCCCGATCGCGGCTAGCATCTGCTTGCCCGCGAGGTGCGGGGGGAGCTTTGTAAAGCCAAGCGCCTCGCGACCTGCCGCCATCGCCCCGGAGGAGACAAGCGTCACTTGATGTCCTTCCTCAAGAAGCTCCGCCGTCTGAGCCGCAATGCCCAGCATCGCCCGTCGTGAGAGCCGCGTCCCTCCACCTGTCAGAGTAGAAGTGCCCAGCTTAACCACGATTCGCTTCTGTATCAAGCTGGGAATAGGTCTTGCCCGATCACAATTTCCATCTTATGCTATTTTACCGCAGGGATAACATAGGGGCCTTTGGGAATCACGGCGATTGTGGCAGATGTCGAGAGACGGGCCAGTGCTTCTTGCATACTCCCGACGGCATCCACATGACAGCGGCGTAGCTCGGCGGCGCGGCTTGGTTCCGTGACGACGATAACTTTGTGGTGGCGGCAGGCACGGGCGAGCATCTCCACTTGCCACTGGTCGGGTAGTGGCGTCCAGTTTGGTGCGCTCATCTGGGCCACGAGTGCGTCGAGGTTCGGGTGGGCTTCGAGAGTCTCCTTGAAGTGGGGGCTCCCGACACCTTCCTGCATTTGTGCGGCGATAATCACGGTGCCACCCGGCTTGACGATAGGATAGGCTCCGACAATGCCCTTCACCACTTGATAGAAAGTCGTATCGAGCGGGTAGCCGCCGCCGCTTGTGATGCAGGCATCCACTAGCTCCGGAATCAAGGGGCGTGCTTGCTGGGCGACGAACTCGGTGCCACGGCGCCACGCATGAATCCAGTGACCACAAAAAATTCCCGTGACCCGCCGCTGCTCATCTAACGTGACATCGCAGATCAGATCGGCGGGGGCGAAGGCGGCAATTGCCGTATTTTCCTCATGTACCGGGTTCGCATCAAGAACCCCGTTGCGGGCATTGTCATGCTCTAAAAACTGCGGGGAGTGCCAGGCCTGGATCGTCTCTCTTCCTGCGACTCCAGGCATCACAAGCTTTCGCCCGCCGGAGTAGCCTGCCATAAAGTGCGGCTCGATCAGCCCGACCGTGAGTTTTAGCTCCGCATCAAGCCAGCGGGTATCCAGATAGATTGGTAGGTTGCCTGGGCTCGTGCCGATAAAACGGTTGGTCGCAGGATCATCACAGTCGTGGTCGAGAACTTGGACACCACTGGCGAGAATTTCCTCTCCAAGCATCTCCTGTCTCTCTGCCACCGTACTGGCGCGGTGAGTGCCCGTAGCGATCAGTATGCAAATATTCGCTCGGGGAAGAGAGAGGAGGGAAAGGACTTCCGTTAGGATAAGCTGATTGGGAACGGGACGCGTGATATCACAGATCACAATGCACGCCGTCCGCTTACCCTCAGCGAGTCGGGGGAGCTCTGCCTCAAGAAGAGCGGTGTGAATGGCTAGGGCGGGGGCACTCAGTGGGGGAGCAGGGGCAAGGCTCAGAACATGGTGTACCAAGCGATCTGCAAGCTCGGCAACCAGCCCGTCGCGGCCATAGTCTAGTGTTACGGTCATGCCGTTGCATTGTAGCCTAAAATCACTGGTTCTAGTTTTGCGGAACTACTGCCAATAATACCAGTCAGAGATTGTGGAATGATGCGAATACCAGGGATACGCGGTCGGCGTTTAGAGAGCGCTGAAAAAGTAAAAAAGGAGCTTGGGCTCACTCTGCTTGCGGAGCTGCCTCCCCCCACAAAGGGAGCGGCGATGCTCGCGGCTGCCTACACCCATTTGTTGCAGGAGACCCTGCTGCGAGTGGCACCTGGTGAGGCGCAGCGCACAACACTTGCGGTGACATCAACCCGGGAGCGTGAGGGACGTACCGCCGTGGCTGCGAACCTTGCGATTGCTGCCGCGCGAGCGGGCCGCAGTGTCTTACTCGTGGATGCAGAAGTGCGTAATCCTCAGCTTCATCTGATCTTTGGAGGAGATTTTGCGAGATCTACTCCCGGCCTCGTGGATCTTCTCGCAGGCGCAGTGAGCTCTCCATCGGAAGTGCTACTCGATACAAGCGTGCCTGGTGTACGTCTCTTGCCCATCGGTGATGTGGAACAGCACAATGCAGCGGAACTATTTAGCTCTCCTCGCTTAGAGCGCTTTATTCGTTCTATTGCTCCTCGCCTCGCGGATCTGGTGATCTTTGACACCCCGCATGTTCGGAGCGACGAGCCGGGGCGTTATGTCCTGACCCACGTCGACGGGGTACTCTTTACGGTCGGACTGGGGGAGACGGAAGCGGGCGCGGCTCGTAAGGCACTCAGTATTCTGGAGCGTAACCAGGTAACTGTTTTAGGGGGGGTCTTTATGACATCGGGTGACTATCCACAGAGTATGTCAGTAGCACTTCCGGAAATTACCCTCCAGAAGCTTGAAGAAGATGCCGAAATCCAGGGTGTGCTTTCTCCTATTGCGTTGGGAGAGCCTATTAAAGTTATGCCGTTCACAGCGCCAAATGACGACTCTGCGGCATCTGAAAACGAAGCGGATGGAATATCCATGAATGTAGCGACAGCAGTAAAAAAAGATGATGATAACAGCGTCGTGCCTGCAAGTGGCTTTGGCGTTGAGGATCTTGAAGCCGTTCTCCAGGGCTGGCGTCGGCGCGATGGTGCGGCGGCTCCAGAAGTAGCGGAAGCTCCGGAGTCCACTGCTTTTGCAATGCCTTTACCCCCGATGTTCGAGGCTCCAACCCAGCTTGAGGACTCCTCGCAGGAGAATGCGCCTGCTGGTGTCGCCTTCCCGATGGGCGGGCTTGTGGGGAACGGGGCTGGGATTCCAATCGGTATTCCTTTTCTGAGTGTTGATACCAATCAAGACGAGCCTCAGGAGAGTACTCTCGAAAAACCGCTTTTGACCCTTGTTGAGAGCGATCGTGAGTATGAAGAAGCTCAAGAATTAGATGAATCTCAAGAATTAGCAGAGGTGCCCCTCTTGGAGGTGCCCGTATTGGACGAGATACCTGCTACCGAGATTCTTGCTGCTGAAGTGGAGGAACCTGTGTTTAACGACGAGAGTGAAGCCGTATCCGCGCCGGTGATCCCGGCCTTTCCTGTGCCTATCATGGCAGTAGAGACTTCTGTGGTACTGCCTACTCCTGAGCCCGCTTCTGTCGTGGTTGCCGTTGCTCAGCCTGTTGTGGTGGAGCCGATTGCCGTTGAACCGGTTGCTCCTGTGAGCTATGCGCCCACACCCGCACCTTCCTGGCCCGCTGCTCCCATCGTGGTAGCTCCGGCACCACCCATCGCGGTGGTGGCTGCACCCGTGTTTGTTGCACCTGAGCCCATTACTTCGCCCGCATTCCCGTCTCCTCAGACCTTTGCGCCCGTTGTCACGGCTCCGCCTGCTCCAGCGGCTGCGTCCCTAGCTCCCCTAGCGAGCCGGGCGGCACTTGATATGCAAATAGATATGTTCCAGACCGGTCCCGGCGAGATGACCATGCGCGCTGCGACTAGTAATGCTCCTGCAGTGGGCTACCCGCCTATCTCTCTTGAGCTGGCTATGGCAATGAATGCAATGCGGGGGATGCGTGCTATCACGCCTTCCTCTACGGGCGGGGTAGATCAGCCTCGGATCGCTCTGGAGGCAGTTTCCACCGACGCCCCTGATGCGACTCGGATGCGGATGGTTGTGGGCAGCACCCACGAGCCCTCGCTAGAAGTGGTTGTGCACAATGGTGCTGGCATCAGTGTCCGCACCGGCACCGGCCACGAACAGCCCACCGTGAAGCTGGACTCCCAGAATCTCCCCGATGGAGGGACGATCACCCGTGCCACTCTCTATCCGGCCCGTGGTGGTCAGGAGCTCGTGCTTGAGCTACGCCGCGAGCCCATCAACGATGGCTTCACCGATGCCCGCTGGCGCAACCGCCTCTCGCTGTTTGCGTAACTTGGGTGGCTGCAAGACCCATGAATGGGCCTCCTCCGACTGTTGTGGTCGGTGGGGGCTTTTTCTTGTTAGCGCCGCTGAAGGGCTTCTTCATAGAGCTGTGCGGTCTGCTGAGCGATGTTCTGCCAGCTAAAGCGCCTGGATAGCTCCCTGGCTCGCTGCTTATGATGCAGAATTTCGGTGTCTTCCTGGGTAAGTATCTCGCTAACACGGGCGGCCATTGCTTGCCAATCCCCCCGAGGAACAAGCCACTCGGGCGGTAGCATCTCGGGAGGTCCGGGCGAGTTGTAGGCGATTACGGGGAGACCCGCCGCCAGCATCTCCAGAACCCCAAAGCCAAAAGCTTCCAGGTGCGATGGGAAGATTCCCACCGTACAGGCAGCGAGCAGCGCGGGAAGCTGCTCGGGTTCAAAGGCTGGGAGTACCTCAATATGCTGAACGAGGTCACTGGGGAAATCTGCCTTTACTTCTTGTTCCGTTTTGTAGGTTCCCAGTAGGACGACACGGACTTGTGGGAAATTCTTCGCGAGGGCGCGGACAAACCGAGGAAACTCACAGCGGCCTTTGCGCTCGTCATAGGTGCCCACAAACGCGACCCTGAAGCTATTCTCGGGCAGGATGGGCTGTGCATCAAAAAGTGCACGGCGGTTTGCGTCAATTCCGTAGGATTGTACTATGATCTTCTCGTGGGAGATACCGTCGCGCACCAGAAGTTTTTTATCTTGTGTATTTGCAAGATTGACCAGATCTGCCTCACGAAAGCTATTGCGCATCGCGGCAAAGAGTCTTTGCTGCTCCTGCTGACGCTGGCGGCCCTTAAGCAATTTTCCCGCGAGTGAGCGTAGCGTTTTACGCTCTGGTATCTTGATTTCACTCTCCAGCCAGAGTGTCAGAAGAACGGATCGCGATACCAAAAGCGGTTCCAAGGCATAATCACAGCGGGTAAAGTGCAGGTAGGCACAGTCCACATCAAAGACATCGAAGTTGGTTTTCTCGTCGTGGGTGAACTTCTGGATCGCCTGAGCATAGTCGAGTGCGTGCGTTTTGTGATTCGCCGTCTCACCGAGAAATTCAAAGGGAGTCAGAACGCGGGTTTCATGTCCTTGCCGGTTTAGCTCCTCCCCGAGCTCGACCAGAACCTTCGAGCCGCCGAGTTTCTTGCCGTAGGCAAACTGTGTAAAACAGGCGATTCTCATGGCTTCTCCAGTAGCGCATAAAGTGCTGTTTCCAGCTTGTTGAGAACTGCTTCCTCACTCCACTCCGTCAGGGCACGGTGCCGTGCGTTCTGTGCGAGGACGGCGCGATCCGGACAAGCCCGTAGTTTTTCTGTATAGAGCTTGGCCGATGTTTCCTCGACGAGCAAGCCATCTACGTTGTCTCTGATAAAATCCTTTGCTCCGCCAGAGGCATGGCAGATCGTAGGCACTCCCATAGACATTGCCTCCGCAATGTTTCTGCCGTAGGGTTCGCCCACTGCGGTTGAGATAAGCCAGTCACACGATGCCACCATTTCGTAGACCATAGTATTGGGGATTCTTCCCGTGAAGGTTAACTTCTCGGTCAAGCCTAGCGCTGCTGACTGTGCTTCAAGTTCTGTGCGCAGTGGTCCCTCGCCGATAATAACCCCTTCCACGGAGAGTCCCGCTTGTGTGAGAACGGCTAAAATTTCTAAGAACAGCTGAGGGTTCTTTTGGGCTTCCAGACGCCCTACAAATGCCAGACGTAAGTTACTCGACTTCTCCCCGACGGGTTCGGATAATACAGGAGCATGAACGATAACTGGCAACGTGAGAATATTAACACAATGGTTTTTCGAGTGGACTTGGAGTGAGTGTTGTTTCGTTGCACAGATACCAAGTGAAGCAGATTTTAAGGCAATGCCCCAGCCTCGTTTGAAAAAAAAGTGTGCTAATTTGACAGGGCTGAAAATCCCTGCTCGCGATCTAGGTTTTTTGGATGAATCAGAAATAGGCCATGAATAGAACATTGGCCCTATTACTGATTTTGATGTTTTAATAGGTCTGAATATAGGGCAATCTAAGCCATAAGGATGCATTCTCCATTCAATATCGAATTTTTGGTTTTTACATAATTGATTGCGCCAGCGTTCAGCTCTTAGGCTAAGCTCAATCGGCGCAAGAGAATGTATATTGATTTTGTGTTGGCAGGCAAGGACGGTAAGATTATCCGATTTTTGATGTATGTCTACCGAGTCTACAAAAGCAAATATTTTGTGTCCACGGTGTGCTAGCCCATTGAGTAGGCTAAAACAGATAAGGCCATCTCCATGAGGGAGATGATCGGTTAGGCATTCTGAACCACGGTGGACAAATATTGTTAACTTTTTCATGCTGATTATAAATGCTTAGTATTGTGCGAATTCATCTGGGGGATATGATCACGTCGCCGACATCATACCATGTCGGATTTTCGTATTTCTGGTCGTCGGTGCAAGGCATTTCCTCGCTGCTTCTGACCTACCAGTGGCGGCGTTCCCAGTTCGGGGAGACGTGTTTTCGCATCTCCGCTACATCGTCACGAACGCGGTAGGGGCTATTTTTATAGCGCTCTTTGAGTTTTTCCAATTGGTCGTAGTTGAGGGTGATTCCTAGACCAGGCAGCTCGGGGACGGGGACATTGCCATCAATAATTGGGACGCGGCCCTCGGCGATGATCTCATCGTCGGGGCTTTGCCAGGGGTAGTGGGTGTCGCAGGCGTAGAGGAGGCGGTGCGTGGCGGCGGCGACATGCACCATGGCCATCAGCGAGACGCCAAGATGGCTGTTGGAGTGCATCGAGAGTCCTATTCCTAGAGTCTCACACACCCGTCCTAGCTCGGCGACGGCACGCAGGCCGCCCCAGTAGTGATGATCACCCAGCACGATCTGGCAGGCATCGTGTTGATGCGCTTCCGCGAGAGTTGCAAACGAGGTGACGGCCATGTTGCTTGCCAGTGGCGTTTGAATCCCTTCGGCGAGCAGGCCCGCTCGGACGGCGGCCATGCCCTGGATGCCCTGCGCCGGGTCTTCGAGATACCCTCCGTCGCTGAGTTCTTCGCGCAAAGCCCTACCTGCCCGGACGGAGGTCTCGACACTCCAGACACAGTTGGGATCCAGGCGTAGCGGCACCTTCGGGCCGAATGTCTGGCGGAGTAACTTGATGGTGTCTATCTCGGCATCAGGCTCTAGGACACCCGCCTTGAGCTTGACGGATCCAAAGCCGTAGTCGGTGATGAGCTGCTGCACCTGCGTGACCAATCCTTCAGGTGTGAGCGCCTCGCCGTACTTGGACTCGCCCCAAGCGTGCTTGTAGAAGGCGTAGGCAGAGAACGGCACTTTGTCGCGCACTTTTCCCCCGAGAAGTGCGTGCACGGGGAGCTCGACTGTCTTACCGATCAGATCCAGGCTCGCCACTTCCAGTGCTGCAAGCGCCATTCGGTACGTACCCTGGCCCTGAAGATCCGAAAGTGAGACGAAGAGCTGTGTCGCGTTCTGCCCGAGGACTCTTGGGCGTAGGCTCTCTAGCGCCTGTGCAGGGCTGTCGCCACCATGCGTTTCGGCGATCCCGATCACCCCGTCTACACTCTCCAGCTCAATGACGGTGCGGAGCGCAAGGGGGGCATGCAGGCCAAACGACGAACGCAGGGGGGGATCGGCGATAGCGATGGAGTGAATACGATAGTCACGGATTTGCAAGGGGCACCTCTTCTTGCTCTTCCGTTTTGTGCTCTTCCGTGGCCTTGCACGTGCGCAACCAGACATTTTGTGGTGGGTTGTCGTAGCCTTTCCAGGTGTAAGGATCCACTCCGGCCACGGGAATCACGCTACGCCGATCCGCTGTGGCGACGGACTCGCCCGTTGCCAGGCTCCACGGCAAGTGGCTCCAGGCATTCATGTAGTGACTTACCAGAACGCGCCGGTAGATTTCGCTGCGGTTCTTGTGCGATTTATGGAGTAAGTAGCCATTGAAAAACACGACACTTCCGACGGGCACCTCCACGGGGATAGCAACGCTCTCGTCGAAGCCGTAGCTCTGCTGTCCAAAGTCGTGCTCCTCGGTATCACGGTGATCGCGCTGGGGAAAGAGGTAGCCTTGCTTGTGCGAGCCGGGGATCACCCAGAGGCAGCCATTCTCGATCGTGGCGTCATCGAGTGCGATCCATGCCCCGATCAGCGAGCGATCTCGTGTCGGGATATAGATTTCGTCTTGGTGCCATGCCTGCCCCTGAAACGTCGGGGGCTTCACAAAGAGCATGGACTGCATACACTTCACCGAGCCATCCCAGAACGGCAGATGCGCGGCAGTAATTTGACTGAGAGCGCCGCAGATCTTTGCGTGCTTTACATACTTCTGGATTACTGGGCTCACAAAATGCGGCTGGTGAATACAGAGAATCCGCCGCAGTGCTTCGTCGTCGGTGAGGTCAGCGGATAGTGCCTTGAGATTCTCGCACGGATAGCCGCCGCGTGCTAGATGCACCGTGTCACGCCGCAGCTCTTCAACTTCATCGGGCGTCACTAGACTCTCTAGAACGAGATAACCATTCTCCACAAAAAATGCGACCTGTTCATCGCTCAAAACACGGGGAACCGTGATTCGGTTCTCCAGATTAGGGGCTGTTTTCATAGCTGACATTGTAGCACTCAAATGCGTTACAATAGATCATGATTGCCGCAATAATCGCCACCGCGCCGTGGTGGGGTCAAGACACCGTCTACTCCGGTCCGCAGCCCGGTGAAAAGCTCCCCGCCTTCAAGATTTTGAAAGTGGTCGGGGCACCGATGCCACTAGAGGAAACACTCACCCCGGGTGACCAGCCCACGGTTCTCGTGTTCTGGCACGGGGTTGAGCGCTCTATTTTGCCTCTGGTTCGGGTCGTGGATCAGTACGGCTCCGAGCGCAAGGAGCAGCTAAAGCTACACCATATTGTTCTTTATGGGGATCGGCTGGAAGGAGAGAAGCGTGTCCCGCTGGTGCAGCAGTCGCTGAAGCTGGGAAGTGTGCCCACTCTCTCCCCTGATGGTCTGGAGGGGCCGGGCAGCTACGGGCTCAATAAGAAGTGCCTCCTGACGATTCTGGTGGGTAAAGGCGGTAAGGCCACGGCAAGCTTCGCACTTGTCCAGCCGGGAATCGCTGACGCCCCGAAGATTATGAAAGCGATTGCGGAGGCGATTGGCGACAAAAATCCTCCCAGTATCGCAGAGCTGGATGCAAAGTGGATGGCTGCACGCGGGGGCACCGGGGGCCGTGTCCGAGAAATGCCTTCGCGTCCTGGTTCTGTTGCAACCCCGGCCTTCGACCTTACCACCGAGAAAGGCTTGAGGGATGCCGTTGCCGCGCTGCAAGCGGACGTGGTGGCGCTTAAAAAAGAGCTTGCCGACCTGAAAGGCCAGCGTGGTGCTTCGCCCGTAGAGCCGACCCGCCGCCAGCCCACGCCGCCCGCGGGGCCACTCCCTGGAGCCGCCCCCACAGACGCACAGCTCATGGGGCTTCTGCGTGGGTTTATCCAGCCCACCAACTCGGACACCCGAGTGGATGAAGTGCTGAAGGAAGTGGGAGCCTATATCAAAGGTAAGCCGGAGCTGGAGAAGCAAGCCTACGATGGCTGGATTCGCGTGCTGCATCTCAAGTACGGTACGCCCTACGCCCAGGTAGCGGGCCAGAAGTTTGTGGACAAGCTCAAAAAATGAAAGCCTTGGCCCTGCTCGCACTCACGGTGCTAATACCCCTTCGCGAAGTCGCACAGGGCGGCAGTGAGGACCGAGCGCACCGGGGGAGGTTTGACTTTTCGTCGCAGGTGCTGCCCTACCTAACCAAGGCGGGATGTAACCAGGGAATGTGCCACGGCGCGGCGATTGGACGCGGAGGCCTTAAGCTCAGCCTGCTCGGCGATGATGCCACGAGCGACTACGATGTGCTGGTGCGTGAGTTTGGGGGACGACGCGTGCGGCTCTATAAACCCGGTGAGCGCCTGCTGCTTAAAAAAGCGACGGGTGGGCTCGGGCATGGAGGTGGTGTGCGACTGGAGCCAGGGAGCGCGGGCTATCAGGTAATCGAGAGCTGGCTTGCAGCGGGAGCACCGCAAAGCACAGGGGTGGGCCGCGACGCGATACGGCTCTTAGTCACACCGGGCGAGACGATTCGAAGTGTGGGAGCCAAGGTGCCCCTCACTGTAAATGCTCTCTACACCGATGGAACCATGGATAATGTCACGGCTCTCGCGCTCTACGACACACTCGATGAAGCCGTGGTGCAGGTAGATCGTGCGGGCGTGGCGAGCATTCGTGCCAGCGGGATTGCAGCCGTCATGGTGCGCTACCGAGGGCAAGTGGGCGCGGCGCGGCTGGGGGCTCCGTTTTCTGGGAAGGCTCCCGACGTTCGCATTTCAGGGAATTCCATAGATGCCGCGCTCTTTTCGGAGCTGGCACGCCTCAATCTCAGCCCCGCTGCTCGCTGCTCCGATGCCGTTTTTCTACGTCGGGCACATCTTGATCTGATTGGGACACTGCCCACGAGTGTCGAAGTGCGGGCGTTTCTAGCGAAGCCCGACCGTGACAAACTTATAGAGGCGCTTCTTGCTCGCCCAGAGTTTGTGGATCTCTGGACTCTTAAACTTGCGGATTTGCTACGGATTTCGAGCAAGCGTTTCGGTCCCGATGCTGCACCACGCTACCATGCATGGCTTCGTGAGAGTGTCGCAAAGAACAAGCCGCTAGACAGGCTGGTGAGTGAGCTTCTCACGGAGCAGGAGAGCTTCTGGCGCACGACCAGTGATCCCCGTGATCTCTCGGAGTTCTTTGCGAAGACCTGGCTGGGAACCCGTGTGGAGTGTGCCCGCTGCCACAATCACCCCTACGATCGCTGGACCCGCACCGATTACCATGCCTTTGCCGCTGCCTTTGGGCGTGCGGGGCAGGTGCCGCATCCCAAGACCGGCAAACCGATGGCTGCGCGGGCGCTGGACACCGATAAGGCGCTGACGGGCCGTGCGGAGCTGGCGGCATGGGCAACGGCATCGCCACGCTTTGCCGAGCTGCTCGCTAACCGGCTCTGGAGTGCGGTCTTTGGGCGGGGGCTGGTCGAGCCGCTGGATGACCTGCGTCCCTCAAACCCCGCGATCCACCCGAGAGTTCTCGCCGCTGTCGCCACTCAGCTCACGCGCTCGGGCTTTGACCTGCGGGCAACCCTGCGCCAGCTTGCTCTCTCCGAGGCCTACCAGCAGAGTAGCGGTAACCTCTCCCCTAACCCCTCTCCCGGGCGTTCGTCCCTCACTGGGAAAGGGGGAACTGGCACGAAGCTCCCCTCTCTTCCCCAAGGAGGGACGACTGTCCGGGGGAGGGAGGGGTTGGGGGTGGGAGAGGTTGACGAGAAGCTTTTCTCACGGGCTCTGCTCAAGCCGCTCAGGGCGCAGGTGCTTGCTGATGCGCTGGCATCGGCGACGGGAGGCTCACTGGGGTTTTCGGGGCGCGCCATCGCGCTGGCAGATCCCGAGGTGCCCTCGGAGACGCTGGACATTCTAGGGCGCTGCCGCAGAGAAGCGGACTGCACACCGATGTCTGAGGCGGGTGGTCTCTCGGTGGCGCTGCACTTGCTCGCCGGAGCACCACTGGAGAGGCTACTGAAAGAGGGGGCGCAGAAGCTCCTCATGGCGCAGACGACCGATGTAGCACTTGTGGAGGAGCTGTATCTACGAGTGCTCTCACGCTTCCCGCTCGCATCGGAGCGTTCCTATGCCGAAGCACTACTGAAGAAGAATCGCCTGAGAGCCACAGAGGACTTGCTCTGGGCACTGGTCAACACACGGGAGTTTGCGTATGCACACTAAACCAACCCTGCGCTGTGATGGAGTCAACCGTCGCGAGCTCTTAACCATTGGTGCGCTCAGTGCGCTTGGGCTAACTCTTGGAGATGCTCTGCGGGCAAGTGCCGCTTTCTCCGGTGGACGGGGGCTGGGGGGGAACTCTTGTATATTGATCTGGCTGGACGGTGGCCCGTCGCACTTAGACACATTCGATCCCAAGCCCGATGCTCCCAGCGAGGTGCGGGGGCCGTTTTCGACTATTTCTACCCGCATTCCGGGGATTGCACTCTCGGAGCACCTGCCACGCACGGCCCAAGTGCTCGATAAAGTCGCGCTGATCCGCTCGCTCACCCACGAGCTGGGCAACCACGACACAGGTAGCCATTTTCTTCTTACTGGCCACCGGCCCAACCCCGCGCTCGCCTATCCGAGCCTTGGGAGCATTGTCGCTAAAGAGAGAGGGAATCGTGCTGCACTGCCGCCGTATGTGGTGCTTCCCGAAGCGACTTCCGCACTGGGGCCAGGCTATCTTTCCGGGGCATTTGGTCCGTTCACGGTGGGTAGAGATCCTGCCCAAGCCCGAGATCTGGCTCTGCCTGAGGGACTGACACTGGAGCGCCTCGGCGAGAGACGGGCGATTCTAGAGCAACTAGATCACTTCTCCAAGACCGTGGAGGCAAACGCAGTCACCCAGAGTCGCGATGCCGCCTACGAGCAAGCGTACCGTCTTTTGGCCTCACCGGAGGCCAAAGCCGCGTTTGATCTTACGCGTGAGCCCGCAAGCTTGCACGAGCGCTATGGGAGAAGTAAGCTCGGCACTGCCTGCCTGACGGCCCGGCGACTGGTGGAGGCGGGGGCACGTTTTGTTACCGTGGTGGATAGTGGCTGGGACACACACCAGAATATCGCCAAGACCCTCCCCGATGCGCTTTTTCCTGGCAGTGGAAAGCTGCCCGCACTGGACCGAGCCTACGCCGCGCTACTCACAGATCTTTCGGAGCGCGGCCTGCTCGAAAAGACACTGGTTGTTCTAATGGGGGAGTTTGGCCGAACCCCGAAGCTCAATGCACTGGGCGGGCGGGACCACTGGCCCCGTGCGGGGTTTGCTTGTCTGGCAGGCGGCGGTGTGCGCGGCGGGCAGGTGATTGGAAAGACTGATGCCAGCGGTGAGTCGCCTACCGAGCGCCCGGTTCGTCCCGAGGATCTCTCGGCCAGTATTCTCACGCTCCTCGGGATAGATCCCACAATGGAGTACCGCCACCCCGATGGTCGCCCTCTACGGCTTATCAACGACGGCATGATGATCAAAGAGCTCGTATGAGGGCCCCAATTGCTGCCTTGCGATTTGCTCCTGATGGAAAGACCCTGATCTGGGGTGGGTACGGCGAGATCACCGCTGGAGTGGCAAGGTTCCCGGTTCCCATCGCACAGGTGCATGCGCTGGCACTGGCACCCGAGGGGAAAGCACTCGCCGTGGGGGGCGGAGTGCCGGGAGAGAGTGGCGTGGTCTGCCTGCTGGACTGGCCCTCCGGAAAGCTCCGCGAGACACGCAAGCTCCACACGGATCTGATCGTCGGTCTTGCCTTTTCCTCGGACGGTAAGACACTCGCCACGGCCAGCCACGACGGCACGGCCCGCAGTGGAGCACTGAAGCTCGAAGGCCACGCGGGGCTTGTGTTGGATGTCGCCTTCTCCGCCGATGGAGCCGCTGTTTTTACCGCTTGTAGCGACGGCTCGCTCCGTGTCTTCGATGCAGCGACGGGCAAACTCATGCGCACGCTGAGCCTGCACACGGATCGCATCTACGCGATTGCGCTTCAGCCAAACTCGCCGCGCTGCGCCACGGCAAGTGCGGATAAAACCGTCCGCCTCTGGCAACCTGGAATCGGGCGGCTGATACGGATTATCCGAGGCTTCGAGTGCGGTGTGCTTAGTGTTGCCTTCTCGCACGATGGGACGCGGCTCTACACGGGCGGCGAAGAGGGAATCGTTCGCGTCATCGAGGCCGACAGCGACCGTGTCTTGGAGCACTGGAAAGCCAGCGAGGGCTGGCTACTACGCGTCGCGATCTCCCCCGACGGTAAGATTCTCGCAACCGGTGACTCTGCTGGAGCCGTCCGCCGCTGGAATGCGCTTACCGGCGCTCCTCTGTCTTCGCTAGGGCCGCTTGTTTCCGGTGCTGTAAAAATTCAAAAAACATTGGGAGCACGGAGACGAGAATAATTCCGATCAGCACGAGCTCAAAGTTCTTCTTGACGAAGGGAATATTGCCAAAGAAATAACCCGCCGTCACGCACAGCCCAACCCAAAAGACAGCCCCCGTAACGGAAAAGAGCAAGAAGCGTCCGTAGGTCATCGCGCCCATTCCGGCTACAAACGGCATGAAGGTGCGAACAATCGGAACAAAGCGAGCCAGGATAATGGCTTTGGGGCCATACTTTGCAAAAAACGCCTCTGTTTTGTAGAGGTTCTCTTTTTTGAAGAGCTTTGAGTTTGGGTTATTAAAGAGGCTGCGCCCGAACTTCTTCCCGAGAAAGTAGTTGCAGTTATCCCCGAGCAGTGCCGCCGCCATCAGGAGCGGGTAGAGTATTCCCAGCACGAACGCGGGCTGCTCACCCGCCGCCAGCGCTCCGACCGTGAAGAGGAGCGAGTCGCCGGGGAGAAAGGGCATCACCACGACGCCTGTCTCGACGAAAATAATGAGAAAAAGCCCGCCGTATGCCAGTGGTCCCAGAGACTGGAGCCAGGCAATAATCATATTGAGAATCTTAGCCATGCCGCATCAGTATACCCGTATCCCCAGCTTACTTTTTATGCGAATTGCTCCCCGCCGACAATTGCCGATTGAAATCGGCGTCTAGGAGCCTCGTTCCTCGGCTACGAAGTCGCTCCGCGACTGAGAACTTAGGAACAAAGCTCTACCGCGTGCTTTTTATACGAGCCACTCCAGTACGGCTCCAAACGGATGTTCTTCCAGGATACCGAAGCACTTATGGCGGCCTAAACGTGCCTTGGAGACGGCGGGGCTGGTGATGCCACACAG
>JANNDD010000093.1:0-1956 GCA_031387365.1 Armatimonas sp.
CCGGTGAGCATCGGGGCCACCAGCGATGGACAAGAGCGACGCATTGAATTTGGCATTGACGCGGAGTTTCGGACTGAGGAGGGAAAGCGGGTCTTCTGCCGCAACAAGCTCACGGGGCGTCCCCCCAAAGACGATAAGCCCGTGCGTGATCAGAAGACCGTGCTGCATGGACTCTTCGCTGAACAGCAGGGCGATGGGCCAGCGCACGCAATTGTCCGCTTCGCCGAGCACGACGTGGAGCAGGTTGTGGAGATCACGACCCGCCTGCGCAATGATCGCCTCAAGAAGTACCGGCAGATCATTGAAGGGATTGAAGCGGGGCAGCTCTCCCCTAAACCTGGAAGAGATTGTCAGTACTGCTCGTTCCGCCTCATCTGTGATGCTGCTAAAAACGGCTAGGAGCTTCGTTGAACCCACTAGCCTCTCCTTATCCAATTTCTCCCAGGCAGCAGCAGGCCCACGTCCCATCGGGCGTATCTTGCCCCCACCCTTCAGCTCCTCCAAAACCCGCACAATCGTCGGGCGGCTCGCATCAGGGCATGCCTTCTCGATACCAGCGTGGCAGAACCTGTGCCCCAAGCCGTGCGCAGGATCTAGGGCTAGTACATGCGTGGCTATTCATATCAGGAAATGAACTAGCGATATGATAACCATATCACTCCTGAGTACAATTCTAGTGATCTAGAATCTGTGTTGGGGCTCAAGCAGCAACTTTCCAAACTAGAACGCTACCGCTCGACGATCAAACATAGTCATGCAAGTACAGCAAGCAGCAAAGCTCAGAACCCAGTGGGGCGGCAAGCCCTGCGATCATCCCAAGCTGGTGGCTGAGTACGATCAGGCACGTCTGACCGGTGATCTAGTCTGTGTGCAGTGCGGGGCGACGTTCGCTCATGTCGAGGCCGACAGTTTCCGGCGGCAAGAGAGAGGGGGATAACGCATCGGAAGGTAAAGGAGCCGCAAGAGGGGGCGGCTTAGGATATTCTTTACGTCATAAAAGACGTTGCTATGATAAAATACTTCATGGCTGCGACTACTACAGGAACTGTTGCGACTGCTGAAAAGGCGAAGTCCCCCTCACGGAAGACCAAGGCTACGGGCAGGCAAGCACGCGAGCGTGTCCGAGTGACGGTCTACCTTGATGAGCCGCTCGCCAACTGGGGAAAGCAGCAAGAAGGCGGACTCTCAGAGCTACTGCGCCGCCTGCTGGTAGATGCAAGGCAGGAGCAGAGCCAGACGCCAGGACACTATCCTCCAGAGCTCATGACCCCCTACAAGCGCCTCATTGATAAGAAGCTCGCGCAGGGACTCACCGCAGCCGAGGAGCAGGAGCTGGCGCAAGTCTGTGAGGGCATCAATGCCTTTGATCGCGCCTCTCCCGCCTGGCAGAGGGCCCAGAAGACAGCGGCGGCCATTGACCAGGAGTTTGCCGAGCTGCGCAGGTTCATCGAGTCCCACCCCAAGAAAACCACATCCTCAGAGAAACCCGTGGGCACTTAGTTGGTCTTCACACGCCGCGTTCTGACACGCACCTACACTGACTATACACGCTACCGCCGCTACTTGCGCCCCGATTTCCTCTACCGGTGCGCCTACTGCCTGCGCCATGAGTACTTCCTGGGAGGCGAAGCGGGTTGCGTGATTGACCATCATCGGCCCCAAGGTGGCCCTCATGCGCGGCCTGACTTGGTTTGTTTCTACGGCAATCTGTACTGGTGCTGCAATGAATGTAACTCCATCAAAGGCGATACCTGGCCCAGTCCGGAAGAGTACGAAGTGGGCCATCGCTTTCTCGACCCGTGCAAGCCTGAGGACGATCACGACCTGCACTGGCGAGTTGAGCCGGATGGTAGCCTGGTTGCCCTGACACCGACAGGTGCCTACACGATTGCGAACCTTGTTAAGACCGGTTGTATAATCCCCAAAACCCCGCGCAATTTTCCCCACCCGAGGAGC
>JANNDD010000153.1:0-2030 GCA_031387365.1 Armatimonas sp.
GGCGATCAGTTCGAGCAAGATCGCGCGTGGTACAAGGCAAATCAGATGCCACTTTTCTCCTGGTCGAGCATGGCGGGGGGCTTCTGGTCCGGGCGCTTCAACCGCGAAGGCATCGAGACCTACACCGAAGGCCAGGCCAAGCTCGTGCGCGAGTGCTACTGCTCCGATGCCAACTTCACACGTCTGGCCCGTGTCCAAGAGCTCGCCGATGCCAAGGGCCTCTCGGTTCCCCAGATCGCGCTGGCCTACATCTTCAACTACCCGATGAATGTCTTCGCACTGGTTGGATCTCAGAACCAGAGCGAAGTAGATACCAATGTCGCCGCGCTCAACACCGAGCTCACGGAGCAAGAGCTTCTGTATCTGGATCTAAAGGCGGATAGTCTGGCGTAGAACCCTCCTCCCCGAACCTCCTCCCGAGAACTACGGGAGGAGGGAGTTTCTATTTTCCCAGCCGCGTTTCTTTCCATGCCAGCCTAGCCAATGTAGGTGACAGGCAAGAAATGTGAAGGCATGCTCGCGCTGATGTGAGTCAGGGATAGTGCGAATCGTCGCGCGAACCTCTTCAATCAAGCTTTCCAGTGCAGCATGGCTTTTATGGTACCTGGCAGTCCAGAGCTGCGCTTTCAACTCACCGGCACGACGTATAGGATCGGTCTGTGCTCGGGCGGCTTCGAGGAGTGCTTCGTCGAAGAGATACCCCAGCTCCGGTGCCTTTGCCCAGAAGCAGAGCCATTCCAGGCTATGGCCCCAGCGACGTATCCAGCGGTGGGCATGACGCATCGCCCTGCGGAAAAGTTCGTGATCTATGTCTCCAAGGGGACGGCAGTGTGCGTAGCCCGTGGTGTTTAGCAGGGCTCTCACGGCCTTTTCGGTTTCCTCTTGTCCGCGTGCCAAGAGAATTGCTTTGAGAAGAGTTGAGTCAATGTCGAGCGGTTGTGGGGGAAGTTTCTTATTTTTGTGTTTACGGCGGTTCTTATCCAGCGGCAGGTCAAGGAGATCAACCAGGGTTTCGATGAGGGAACGCTCTTGCGGCTCGGCAACTTCGCGCCAGGTTTCACAAAGCTGAAGTGCTTCCGCGTACTGCTGTTCATAGCGATAGAGCTGGATGATGTATCTCAGGTGTGTCTTGCGGGCGTAGGGATCGGAGACGAGAAGAGCACACTCGCCCGCTTCGTTGAGAAAATGGTGTTTGGTATAGGCGCGGCAGAGCCAGCCCCAAGCATGAGATTGCGCTTGGGGCTGTGAGAGAAACGCAACTTCCGCACGGGCTAGGGTAAGCACACGTTGTATGGATTCGGTGTTGTGGAGTTGCTTACTTGCGCGAATCAGAAGCCGTATGCGATAACCAGGCGTCGGGAAACTAAGAGCGTACTCAATTGCTGCTTCGGTGTTGCCCAACTCAAAAAGTTGTGTCAGTGTCTTGGGCCACTGCTGGAGTTCGCGGGATGTCATAACGCTCTATCGGCGTGGCAGGAGCGCTTGCTTAAAGCTCGGTGTCGAAGAGGGCAGCGATGTCGAGAGTCAGGCCGGGAAGTTCGGGAGCGCAGTCAAGAGTTGGGGGATTGTCGAGGACTTGTGGCTCAGTGCCTAGGCGGTAGACATGAACGCAGCGTTGGGCTGGGTCAAGCAGAAGCGCGAGGCGAACCCCACAGGCGATATACTCCGTCATTTTTTCCTGAAGCAACGCCAGGCCATCGGTTTCGGAGCGTAGTTCTACCGCAAAATCGGGAGCGAGCGGGAGAAATTTCTTCTTCTGCTCCGCCGTCAGTGTGGCAAGGCGGGCCTTGCTTACCCAGGAGGCATCGGGCGAGCGCATCGCGCCATTGGGAAGATCAAAGCCCGTATTAGAGTCGAAGGCACGACCAGCCTCATTAAGCCGTGACCAAACAACAAGCTGCGCGGTCAGCTCCGCATTACGAAAACCTGATTCTCCTCCTGTGGGCATTTTAACAACAATCTCTCCTCGGGAATTGCGCTCAATCTGCCAGGTAGCATTGGCCTGACAGAACTCAAAAAAGTTCTCCCGA
>JANNDD010000154.1:0-1190 GCA_031387365.1 Armatimonas sp.
TGGGGCCGATTGTGGATGTGCTGAACTTGCTGGTCAAGCAGGGCAAGATCGGCGCGTTTGGCGGAAGCAACTGGAGCACGGCGCGCCTTCAGGCTGCCAACGACTACGCGGCGCAGACCAGCCAGATTCCCTTCACGTCGTCGTCGCCTAACTTCTCCCTCGCCGACCCGATCCGGGTACCCTGGGGCGGCTGTGTGACCATCTCGGGCGATCAGTTTGAAGAGGACCGTGCGTGGTACAAAGCCAATCAGATGCCACTCTTCTCCTGGTCGAGCATGGCGGGGGGCTTCTGGTCCGGGCGCTTCAACCGCGCGGACATCGAGACCTACACCGAAGGCCAGGCCAAGCTCGTGCGTGAGTGCTACTGCTCCGATGCCAACTTCACACGTCTGGCCCGTGTCCAAGAGCTCGCCGATGCCAAGGGCCTCTCGGTTCCCCAGATCGCGCTGGCCTATATCTTCAACTACCCAATGAATGTCTTCGCACTGGTTGGATCTCAGAACCAGAGCGAAGTAGATACCAATGTCGCCGCGCTCAACACCGAGCTCACGGAGCAAGAGCTTCTCTATCTGGATCTGAAGGCAGACAGCCCTTCATAAATCTGTTCGCTCCTCCGTTTCGCCCCCGTTCATGGGGGCGAAGATTTTTATAGCTCGGTGTCGAAGAGGGCAGCGATGTCGAGAGTCAGGCCGGGGAGCTCAGGGGCGCAATCGAGAGAGGGGGGATTGTCGAGGACTTGTGGCTCAGTGCCTACGCGGTAGACATGAACACAGCGTTGGGCTGGGTCAAGCAGAAGTGCGAGGCGCACGCCGCAGGCGATGTACTCCGTCATTTTTTCCTGAAGCAGTGCTAGACTATCAGTTTCGGAGCGTAGTTCTACCGCAAAATCGGGAGCGAGCGGGAGAAATTTCTTCTTCTGCTCCGCCGTTAGTGTGGCAAGGCGGGCCTTGCTTACCCAGGAGGCATCGGGCGAGCGCATCGCGCCATTGGGAAGATCAAAGCCCGTATTAGAGTCGAAGGCACGACCAGCCCCATTAAGCCGTGACCAGACAACAAGCTGCGCGGTCAGCTCCGCATTACGAAAACCTGATTCTCCTCCTGTGGGCATTTTAACAACAATCTCTCCTCGGGAATTGCGCTCAATCTGCCAGGTAGCATTGGCCTGACAGAACTCAAAAAAGTTCTCCCGA
>JANNDD010000178.1:0-2191 GCA_031387365.1 Armatimonas sp.
TCTTGTCCACCATCCCCACAATGCAGCCCGCGATATCGTACTCGCCGTCTTGGTACATCCCCGGCATCTCCGCCGTCTCCCCCCCAATCAGCACGCAGCCACTGGCACGGCAGCCGTCCGCGAGCCCTTTGACCACATCGGCGGCGACAATCGGATCGAGCTTGCCGGTAGCGAAGTAGTCTAAGAAGAACAGAGGTCGTGCGCCTTGGACAAGAATATCGTTGACGCAGTGCCAGACCAGATCGCGGCCCACAGTGTCGTGCTTGCCGGTCGCGAAAGCAATCTTAAGCTTAGTGCCGACACCGTCCATGCTGCTCACCAGAACTGGCGCGTGCATCCCGGCAAAATTGGGCTGGAACATGCCTCCGAAGCTGCCCACATCCGCTAAGACACCCTCGTTAAACGTCGAGCGAATGTGCTGCTTCATCCGCCGCACTGCCTCGTTGCCCGCATCAATACTCACGCCAGAATCGGCATAGGTCACACTCATCGAAACTATTTCTCTCCTCGAAAAGCCGGGTAGAGGGGCACTGGCTCCCGGTCTGCCCTACGCATCCTCAGGATACCATACGGCCCCGCCCTACTGTGCTAGAGTCCGAAGAGCGCTCGTAGCGCATCGTCGTCCGGCTGGCGACCGTACTCGCAGACGCGGAAGGCTTCGGCATGGTGGCATGCGCCACCGTTAATGCGGGCACTGGCAGATCTCTCCGCGCGGTAGGCACCACGCCCCTCGACAATGCCTCGGACACGGGCGCGGCGGCCTTCGTCGTCGCTTGGGACTTCGTGGAGCACTCCGGCGTTGTAGGGGAGCCACTCAAAAAACTGCGAGGCGTGGTGGCAGACCATACTGGTTTTTTCTTCCAGACAGTCGGTGATCGGCACCTGAATCTCGGCGACAAAGGGCTGGATGTCTTTAAACGTATCGTACCAGTAAGCAAAGACGGGCATACGGTCTAAGT
The DNA here is from genome assembly GCA_031387365.1 of Armatimonas sp. Taxonomy (GTDB): domain Bacteria; phylum Armatimonadota; class Armatimonadia; order Armatimonadales; family Armatimonadaceae; genus Armatimonas. Next base: position 960 of record JANNDD010000178.1, read on the forward strand.
GACGAGTATCGGAGCACATTAGCGGGACGGTGAGCATGTAGGTGGCATCTAAGATGAGCTGGGCAGTGTAGCGATGATCCCGGTGGTAGTCAAGTGGGCGATTGAAAATCACCAAGTCCGGCCCGCGGCCCGGCTCGCCAAATGAGCGAATGCAGCGCACCATGGCTTCGGTGGTGGGCTTGTCGACATAGACCTCACCATCGTGGATGCCTAGTGTCTCGTAGGTTGCCCCGATCACTCCCGCTGCCTCCTGCGCCTCGATCAGCCGCCGAGCCGCAAGCTTCTCAGGATCGGCTTTGTACTCGTCGGCGAAGTGCCCTTTGTCTCCGTTGGTCACGGAGACGAACTTAACCGCATCGCCCCGCCGCCGCAGGCGGGTCGCGAGTCCGCCCAGATTGAGCTCGTTGTCATCGGGATGTGCCCCGATACAGAGAATATGATACATACGCTATTGTAGCCGGTTTAGCGCTTGAGCGGCGGCGGCTCCACGGGGAGGCTCTCGACATCGGGCCACTGCGTGTGCCACTGCGTCGCCTGCTCGTAGGCAAAGGCGAGGCGCAGAACCGCATCCTCTCGGAAGAGATTGCCAGTGAACTCGATAGAGATCGGCAGGCCACGCTCGCTCTTGCCACAGCGCGTGAGGAGAGTGGGCTGGCCGGTGAGGTTGGTGTAGGTAATGCTAGGTGCACTGCCCGCCGGTGTCACGTAGACATCCACTTCACTCAAGGCGCGGATCATCTCTTTTTGTAAGTGACGCCGCACGCGCTGGGCCTGCAAGTAGTCCGCAGCGGGAATCAGCGCGCCCTCGCGAAACGTATTGGGCCAGGAGCTACTGCCCTGCTGCACCAGCTCGCGCAGCCCTCCAGCCGCCGCGAGCTCGGCGAACGCCGCCGCCCCCTCGGCGTGGATCGTGAGACCGGGCAGCGCAGCGTAGGCCGGGTCAGACTTAGGGAACCGCACGGGTTTAGGCGTCACGCCCAGCCCGCGCAGCACCGTCAGCACTTCTTTCTGCGCCCCACTGGCCCGCTCAAAGCCCGCCTCGTCGAAGCCGACACGCAGGCCTGCAAGCTTACTGTCCGGCTTCCAAATAAACGGAATATCCTCCAGCACGCTGTCATCCAGGCCATCAGGGCCGTTAATGGCGGCAAAGACGAGGGCGCAGTCCTCCACGCTCCGGCAGATCGGGCCGATCTTGTCCATAGTCCAGGAGAGCGCCATCGCACCGTGGCGCG
>JANNDD010000676.1:0-27866 GCA_031387365.1 Armatimonas sp.
TTTTTTTGTTGCTCGCTCCTCCTCCCCCCCCCCCCGCGGGGGGGGGTCGCCCCCCCCCCCCCCCCCCACCCCCCCCCCCCCACCGGGGGCCTTGGGGGGGGGCCGGCTGTTCCCCCCCCCCCCCCCCCCCGCCACTCGGAACCCCGCCCCGAGAGCGCTCGTTTGCCTTCTTCAACGGAAATCCCAACCAACTTATCCCCCCGCCCGGCGGGGGCTAGGGGGAGGGTTCATTTCTCCGCCTGCGGCCAGATCTGATCCCAGGCCGCCATCCAGTTCTCCGCCTTGCTCTGCACCTTGAGCTTCTCGATCACCTCGACGCCGCGTTTATTGCGAAACTGCCCGACTTTGTCCACGGTCTCGACCTCAACTGTGATCGTGGTTGGGGAGCCGACGGTGTAGACATGGCCTTTCTTCACCCGAGAGAGAGCCTCGCGAGCACCGTCCTCAATCATTTGCCGGGCGCGCACTGGCGGAATCTGACGGGCGGAGTAGCGCGAGAGTCCACGCTTCACGGCGACATAGACCGGGTCGTCGCCGAGAATCTCGCGACCCTCACGACACGTCGCTTCATCGCCGGTGACTAAAGCCACCGGGCAGCCGAAGTGCCCACAGAGCGCCGCATTGATGCCCAGCTCGCCCACTAAGTCGTCGTTGAACCAGAGATTGCGCCAGGTGACTGTGGAGATCGTGTGGCACATCACGCCATCCGGGGTTCCGGCGCGCGCGTGCATCCCGACCATCAGCGCCGCATCACAGCCCTGCTCCAGAAGCTCGGTGTAGCGGCTCCAGGTGTGGTGCGCCACCCACTCGCAGGCAGGATGGAGCAGCTCAGGGACGTACGAGTTAAAGGTCCAGTCGCCGCCCGCCCCGTGGCAGTCCACAGCGACGATCTCGGTCGCACCGGCGGCAACGGCGCCACGGACGGCTGCGTTGATCTCCTCCGTGTAGAGCCGTCTGCCCTCCTCAAACATAGGCGAGCCCCCCTCGACCTGCTTCCAGGTGACAATACCGCTCACCCCTTCCATATCCGACATGATCAAAACACGCATCTTCGCTCACTCTCTACTTTTCTCAGAAGTCTACCCCTGAAAGCCGTTAAAAAAGCTCTTTAGCTAGCAGTGAATTCGGTCGAAACCAGGAGAAGAAGAGGAGTTTGATTCGGATTATGCTACGAGGACTATACGAAAGTGCAATGGGAATGATGGCACGGCAAGCCCACCAGGATATCACTGCCAACAACCTTGCCAATGTCAACTCCACTGGTTTTCAGCGCGAGTTCCTCGCACTCAGCAGTCGCTTTGCTATACCAGAAGAGAAGCGCTCTCCCACTGCCTCCCCCTTCACAACTCCTATGGCAACCGACCCTATCTCCGTGCGGGACACAACCCCAGGCACGATCCAGCCCACGGGCAACCCACACGATGTGGCGCTATCCGGCCCGGGCTACCTGATGGTGCAGTCGGCGGACGGCCCACGCCTCGTTCGCAGTGCCTCCCTGACTCTCAATAGTCGCGGCGAGGTCGCCCTGCCCACGGGAGAGCCAATTCTCGGTGTGAGCGGTGCCCCGATTCCCGTGGGAAGCTCGGACTGGAAGATAGACGAAACGGGCAGTATTCGCAACGGTAAAGAGCAGCTTCTGGGACGTATGCGCCTCGTACAGGCCCAGGGACCGGTGACTCCCGCAGGCAATGGCATGAGTATCGCCCAGAATATCACGGGTGTCGCTCCGGGTAGCCTCGCGGTTCTCTCGGGCAGCCTGGAGCGCTCCAATGTGGATCCCATCCGCGAGATGGTGAACATGATCACCGGTGTCCGCGCCTACGAGGCGGGCCAAAAGTCTATTCAAGCCCAGGATTCAACCCTGGAAAGTCTCTTCACTTTACTACGCTAAGTTACTTCGACCTAAGGAAAAACATATGATTCGCTCTCTATACACCGCGGCTTCAGGCATGAACGAGCAGAAGCTAAACATGGATGTGATTTCCAACAACATCTCAAATGTCAATACCAATGGCTTCAAACGCGGTCAGGCCTCTTTCCAGGACCTGATGTACCAGACCAGCCGCGCCGCAGGCTCCTCCACGGGATCGGGGGATCTCAAGGCTCCCACAGGCCTTGAGGTCGGGCTGGGTGTCCGCGCTGTGGGCGTGGATCGCATCCACAGCCAAGGAGATCAGAAGCAGGGCAATGGGTTGGATATGGTGATCGAAGGCAACGGTTTCTTCAAGATTCAGCTCCCCAACGGCCAGTCGGGCTATACCCGCGATGGCTCCTTCAAGCAGGACAGCCAGGGACGTATGGTAACTGCCGACGGCTACGTCCTCCAGCCAGAGATCACCATTCCCGCGGGTGCTAAAGATGTCAGTATCTCGCAAGACGGTACGGTCACGGTCTCAAACAGTGATGGCACACAGACGTCTCCGGGTAAGATCACGATCGCCAACTTTCCCAATCCCGCAGGTCTGGCGAGCCTTGGGCGGAACTTGCTTGGAGTCACCCCAGCCTCAGGTCAAGAGGCGGTGGGTGATGCGGGGGCTGACGGCCGTGGGACGATTCGCCAGGGAATGCTCGAGATGTCCAACGTGAAAGTGGTGGAGGAGATGGTCAATATGATCACTGCCCAGCGTGCCTACGAGGTCAACTCCAAGAGCATTCAGGCATCCGATGAGATGCTCCAGATCGCCAATGGCCTGCGACGGTAATCCAAGATGACCCGACGAAGCTTGCTCGGTACTCTTTTGTTGACGGTGCTCCCGCCCCCACCTGCCTCTGCGGCGGGTGGGGCAGCGGTGCAACTTACCTTCCGCACCAGTGCCGAGGTGCGCGGCACTGTCATCCGCCTCAGCGAAGTCGCCGAGATTCAGTGCGCGGACCCAAAGCTCACCGAGGCACTACGTCAGCTGGATGTGGGATCGGCTCCCGTCTTTGGCTCGACACGTACGCTCTCGGTGGCCTATGCACGGCTTCGTGTTAAGAGTATCGGGGTGCGCGATGAGCAAGTCAGCTTCATCGGCCCAGAGCAGATCGCCATCACCCGCGTGTTCCAGACAGTTTCCAGCGAGGCGTTGCTCCAAGCCGCCCTTCAGGCCGTAGAGCCCAAGCTTGCAGATGGAGTGGCGCAAGTAGGTTCAAAACCTCGTGAGCTCCGTGTCGCGCCCGGCGTGCTTACCCTCCGTCCCCGCGAGCCGCGCCTCTCCAGCACCTCCGCCAGTGTGACCCTAGAGGTCTGCGTTGATCAACAAGTCGAGACGACACTGACAGTGGACTTTCGCGTGTTCTCACGAGTTCGCGCCGTGATCGCCACCCGCTCCTTGCCTTTAGGGACAATTCTTACTGAGTCGGATCTCCAGCTCGGCGAGACCCCCCAGACTCCAGGAACCGTCTTCGTACTCGATCCAGCGCAGGCGCTTGGACGACAGCTCAGTGTCGCGCTCCCCGAGGGAGCTCCCCTGCTCCCCACCCAGCTACGACTCGTCCCGCTGGTACACCGGGGCGCACGCGTAAAAGTGACCTGCCGCAGTGGCTCAGTCGCGATTGCCTGCACCGCAGAGGCCCAGCAAGATGGCGCGATGGGTCAGACCATTCCTGTCCGCAATGTGGCCAGCCAGCTTAACTTCAGCGCCCGTGTGATCGGGGTGGATCAGCTCGAAATGGTTTTCTAGTCCCAATTAGAATTAAGGATAATCACTACGATGAAACAACGAAATTTACCTCTGTGCCTCGTTGCACTGGCAACACTGCTGTCCGCGCTGCCCGCCTCCGTGCAGGCCGACGGTATCTACCCCGTGGACAAGAAGCGTAGTATGTTTGCGGACCGCCGCGCCAGTGCGGTCGGGGATATTGTCACCGTGATTATCACGGAGAGCACGACGGCGGTTCAGTCTGCGGACGTGGACATGAAGCGCAGCGGTGAAGCGGATGCCAAAGGGGGATCTGGGCTCTGGGGGCTCATGAAGCTCGTCCCACGCGCCTCGCTAGGTGGCTCCACGGCGCAAAAAGGCTCCGGCTCTACGACGCGTAACTCCAGGCTCGTCACCTCCATCACCTGCCGCGTCGCGGAAGTGACATCCACGGGTCAGCTGGTACTACGAGGCGATCGAAAGGTCAAGATCAACGATGACCTACAGACCCTCCGTTTCTCAGGAATCGCCCGTTTCGAGGATGTCGCGCAGGACAATACTCTTTCGTCCAATGTCGTCGCCGATGCCCAGATTGAGGTCTTTGGCAAAGGCCCCACGGAGCGAAGCGCCAAGCCCGGCGTACTCGGTCGCATCTTCGAGTTCTTGTTCTAAGAACTGCATTCCTTGCTGAAAAGTCGCTCCGCGACTGGAGATTCCAGTCACGAAGCGATTTTTTTGTTTGAACCCCACACAGATACCTATTTTTCCCGCCGATTTCAACGTTTGTTGTGAATTACGTTTTCGCTGCGCCGTCACCGTTCGAGGGATTAAAATCCCTCGCTACAAACGCCTTCGGCGCGTCCTCCGGACGGGAAAACCGAAAGCAAAACGGACGAATGAGGCATGCACACGCGTTCTCTTGTCCGCCTGCTCTCTTGTCCGAAGGATCGCTTCTCTTGTCCGAAGGACATCGGCGGAGCAGACCCGCAGCGAGGGATTTTAATCCCTCGTGTCAAACCGTGTCAAACCACACCAAAATAAAAAAAGTATTTAATGCTCCTCCTCTTAAGTCGAAAGAGAAAGTGGAGGAACTAATCCAAAGTGTTTCGTCAAACTAACAATCTTATTCGTACCGCCACCGCGCTTTGCTTGAGCGCCTTGCTTCTAGGTAAAGTCGGACATGCCACCGATCTGGAGACGGAACCTGGCCAGGCTAAGAAGCCCCCGGCCAAGCTGGACATAACCGAGGTTCCCAACCGCAGTCAGACCAATAAAGACAGCAAGGATGCTCCTGCAAAAGCCGCGCCCGCTCAGCTTGTCGTCAAAACGCCTGTGTCCGCCACCCCTGCCGCCCCTGTTGCCCTCCCTATTGTTCGCCCCCGTGCGGAGGCACTCGGCGTCCGAATCCGCGACATGGCCCGTATTGAGAGCCTTCGCTCCAACCAACTGGTGGGCTACGGTATCGTGACGGGTCTCAACGGTACCGGCGACACGCAGCAGTCCCCCTTCACCATCCAGGCCGTCGTCGCAATGCTCCAGCGCTTTGGTGTCACGGTGGACCCGAAAGTGCTCCGTACCAAAAACGTCGCGGCAGTGATGATCACCGCAGAGATTGGTGCTTTCGCCAAAAAAGGCAGCAAGCTTGATGTGACCGTCTCGTCTGTCGGGGATGCCTCCTCGCTCCAGGGGGGGGTTCTGCTTCAGACGCCTCTGCTAGGTGCGGACGAGAATGTCTATGCCGTCGTGCAGGGTGGTCTCTCGATCGGTGGCTTCGCAGCCGGGGGCGGAGGCAACAGCGCCACCAAGAACCACCCGACCTCGGGACGTGTTCCCTTAGGAGCCGATGTGGAGCGCGAGATCCCGACAAATCTGACCGAGACCGACGGCTCCATACGCATAAACCTCGCGATGCCTGACTTTGAGAATGCCATTAAAGTGACTGAGGCAATCAATGAGAAATTCGGAGCCGGAGTCGCGACGGCCGTAGACTCCGCGACCATTCGTGTGCAGCCCCCCGCAAGCTACGATAATCCGGTTCGCCTGATCGCCGAAGTAAATGCCCTCCGGGTGCAGCCCACCGTGACCGCCCGTGTTGTGCTCAACGAGCGCACTGGAACCGTGATTATTGGGGGCAATGTCCGAATCGCCCCGGTCGCGGTGGCCCACGGTGCTCTGACGGTTGAGATTACCTCCGAGACCCTGATCTCCCAGCCCAGCGCGTTCGCCAGAACCGGAGAGACCGTCGTGACACCACAGACCAATGTGGCAGCGGGCGAGAATAGGGCCACTATGGTCGAGTTAAAGCCCGGTGCAACTCTGGCGGAGCTGGTGCGTGCCCTCAACGGTCTGCGAGTCAGCCCCCGGGATATAATCGCGATTATCCTTGCCATCAAGAACGCGGGTGCGCTCTTTGCCGAGGTTGAGGTACAGTAAGATGCAAGTAAATCTACCAGGTGCTTCGGCGGTAGGATCTGCTTCGGTCTCGTCTGTGGGATCGGGGGCAAAGCCCACCACGATCCGTGAGGTCGCCCAGCAGCTCGAGAGCATCTTTGTTGACCAGCTCATGGAAGCGATGCACCGTACATCTCCCAAAGGGGGAGCGCTCAAGGCGGGCGGTGGTGAGGAGATGTTCCGCCAGATGCTCGATCAGGAAATCTCCCAGCGGATCTCGCAGCGCGGTGGCGTCGGAATCGGGGAGATGCTCTACAAGCAGCTCGCACCGGAAACCACAAAGCCACTGAGTGAGCTAGAGCCACTGAGCAAGGAAGAGAAAGTCCATGCGAGTCGATAACGCAATGAGTATTAGCGCGATCAACGCCCTGCGCGGAGTGAAGTCACGCCGAGATGACGCGCCGGGGGAAGGCCCTGATGCAGCGGTCTTCTCCCAGCGTGCCAAAGACATCCAGACTGCCTTTGAGGCACTCCAGGCCACCCCAGAGGTACGAAGTGCCGAAGTGACAGTGCTCCGCGCCCAGATCGAGGAGGGAACCTTCCAGGTGGATGAAGATGCCCTGGCAGAGAAGCTCCTGAGGGGCCTCCACTGAGCGCCCCACCTTCCCCGGCAATGCGCCTGCGGACAGCGGAGTGGAGTGCGGAAGACCTGCTCTCCCTCCCCCGCTTGATCGCAATTGCCCGAGATCTGCTTCGTCGCCAACAAGACGCGCTGATCCACGGCGATGTTTTGCGTGTGGAGCGCTACCACGAAGCACTCGCAAAGATACTGACCACACTGCGCGGTTATCTCGTCCGTGAGAGTAGCGCCGAGACCAGCGCAGCTCTGGAGCAGCTACGAAATCAGATGCGTACCAACCGCCTCTTATTGGAAAACGGTCTCGCAGTGACCGATCATTTTGCCGCATCACTGGCCCACTCTCCGGGAATTACCTCGGTGATGCTCAGCGAAAAAGTCTGAGCATTTGTTGCTCAAGAGCGAAGGAACACACAGTGTCATTACAAGGGATCTATCTCGCAAGCCGAGCGCTCAACGCCCATCAGCGTGCCCTGGAAACTACCGGGCAGAACGTCGCCAACGCCAATACGCCGGGCTACTCACGCCAAGTTGTCTCACTCAAGTCGGTTAGCGCCACGGATTCCACCACGCTGTCTGGTGTGAACGGTGGAGTCGGTGGTGGAGTGGACGCCAGCATTATCTTACGGAGCCATGCCTCGTGGCTGGACCGTTCTGCCGATACGCTTCGGGCTCAAGTCGGCGATGCTACCGTGGCAAGCCAGCTTGCAGCCCGAATTGAGGGTCTCACCGGCGAGCCCAGCGACACGGGCTTGCAGGCCACCCTAGACCGCTTCTTCACCGCGTTTCAGGCTGCGGCGGATCGGCCCAACGACACAACTCTGCGCTCGGCGGCAACACGCGCCGCGGGGCAGGTTGCGGATCGTTTCCAGCAGTCTTTTCACGATCTTGATGCCGTTAAACGGGAGACGATGGAGGGGATTCGTAGCAATGTCTCCCAGGTCAATAGCCTCACCAAACAGATCGCGGGCCTCAGCCGTGTCATCGGTGCCTCCCAGGCAGGAGGTCAGCCCGCCAGCGAGCTTCTTGACCAGCGTGATGAGCTTCTCAACCAGCTCACCCAGCTCACAGGAGCCCAAGTTGCCGGACGGGAGAGTGGTGCAGTGGTTGTCAGTATTGGAGGGGTCACTTTGATCCAGGATAGCGATGCGCAAGCGATCCAGCTCGGAACCGACGGTAACCTGTCCCTGGCAGACGGCACCCGTGTAGCCACTAGCGTGGGGGAGCTCGGGGCACGCCTCCAGGCACTACAAACCCAGCTCCCTGAGCACCGAAACTCTCTGAGTGCGATCCGCGACACCCTAGCCATACAAGTCAATCAGCTCCACACAGGAGCCAAAGACCGTAGCGGCACCGCAGGTGTCGCGATCTTTGTCTTCGATTCGGGCGGTGAGATGTCGGTGAACAGTGCGCTTCAGGGAGATCCGAACCGGCTTGCTCTGGGCGATGGCAGCGCCGGAGATGGCGCGGTGGCGGGCCAGATCGCGCAGCTTCGCAATCACCCCGGTATCCTCCCCGCCTACCAAACCCTGGTGGGTGAGCTTGCAACGCGCGTGGCCGCCACTCAACAGCGCCAGGACATGGCTCAGGCCAGCCTGACTCAGGTGCAGACCATGCAGTCGTCGGAGAGTGGGGTAAACCTAGATGAAGAGCTGGCGACTATGGTGGCGCAACAGCATATCTACGCCGCGTCCGCCCGGCTTCTATCCACCTACGATCAAATGCTAGACACCCTGATCCAGCGCACGGGTGTTTAAAAAACACAACAGAGAGAAAAGAACCATGAGAATCACCACCTGGATCACCCACCAGCAGCGCCTCGCTAGCCTTCAGAACAACCAGACAAGACTCAACAAGGCACAGGGTCAGGTCAGCTCCGGGCTGAAGCTAGAGCGCGCCTCTGATAATCCCGCAGGAACAGTGGAGCTACTGACAATCCAGTCTCGCCTCGCAGAGCGCCAGCAGCAGGCGGAGAGTATCAGTGGCGCTCTGCCTCTGATGAAGTCTACCGAGTCGGTACTAGGAGAGCTCTCCACCGCCCTTCAGGCAGCCAAGATCGCCGGACTGCGCGCCGCCAACACGGCTACTGGCAGTGATGCCGATAGAGCTGCACTCGCGGCCCAGATTCGAGGCTCAGCAGTGTCTGTTCTCAACCTGGCCAATACCCGTGTGGACCAACGGTTTCTCTTCAGTGGCACCAAAAGTGATGTCCGCCCCTTTGTGGCGGGCGAGCCCGTGACCTACGCGGGCAACGCCAGTACGCTGAAGCTGGATCCCACCGACGGACAGCCGCTGGCGATCAGTATCACCGGCGAGCAGCTTCGGGGAGGGCAGGAAGGTAGCGATCTTTTCGCGAACTTAAAGGGGCTGGAGCAAGCGGTTCTCTCGGGCAACAGTGAGGCAATTCGCAGTAGCATGACCAAAGTGGATGCCGACTGGAACCGCGTGGTGAGTCTTCGAGGAGATATGGGTGCGCGCCTAAACTACCTGGACATGGCCCAGCGCGGTATCGAAAAGGAAGTAGGTCTCCTAGAAGTTCGCCAGTCAGAGCTGCGCGATGTGGATTTCACAGAGGCAATTGTGAAGGAGAAATCGGCAGAAAACTCCCAGCAAGCGGCTCTGGCGATGGCGGGTAAGATAGGCAGTATGTCCCTTCTGGATTATCTGCGGTAAAGTGAAACTAGTTGAGGTAATGGTGAGAGAGTTCGATACCACTCGTTTTGGGCGTCTGAGCCTACCTGAGGAAGCGGTTATCCACTTCCCCGTAGCACTCTATGGCCTGGAAGACCGGCATGATTTCTGCCTGCTGGAACACGACGATCTGTCGGGGTTCTACTGGCTCCAGTCGCTAGACGATCCTGCGGTCGCGTTGATTGTCGCCGATCCGTTTCGCTACATGCCAGAGTACGAAGTAGAGATTCCTGACAGCCACACAGAGCTGCTAAAGGCCAAGGCTCCCTCGGATCTGACGATCTACACGACGATTTCCATGGCACCCGATCATAGTCAGGTGAGCACGAATCTGCTGGGGCCACTGGCGATCAACCATGAAGAGCGTGTCGGCACACAGATCATTCAGCACGGCAGTAACTACACCTGCCGTCATATCCTGGCGACACGTCAACCGACGGAGAAAGTCTGAGGCTGAGCCATGCTGGTTGTCGCACGTAAGCTCGGGCAGTCTATTCTCATCGGTGACGATATCGAGGTCGTGGTAGTGGGTGTTCGTGGTGATCAGGTTCGCCTCGCCATTCGAGCCCCGCGGAGCCTGATTATTCAGCGACGAGATGCGCTGGAACAGGTGCAGCAAGACAACCTTTCCGCACTCACCGCAGCAGATGATGTCATGCGCCTGATGGGCACTGCCCCCTCATCGCCACCAACAACAGGAACGGGGCCTCGTGTGGTCACGAAGCCCCGCTCCTCTGATGCCTCCTGAGAGGGCTTTCTTAGCCCTCTCAGTTCAAGTTCATCGCGGTTCGGGCATCCACTTTTATTCCCAGAGGGTTCTTAGGATCGTCGGTAGTCCAAGGGCGCATGTCCTGGCCGTGCAGCCGCTCCAGAGTCAGCTCAAGCGGCTCCTTCTTGGCTTCGTTCCCCTTGATAATAGCGGGCTGGGTCGTGTTGTCCGTCCCGCGCCCCGGAGTGCTCTCCGTGGGCTTTTCATCCGCGGGAAGCGATTTGAAGAGCACCACAATTGTCACACGACGGTTCGACGCATCAGCGGGTTTTTCCGGATGGCGCAGGTTGCTCGCCGCATAGCCACGTACCTGAGCCACTTGCTGGGGCCGAAGCCCTGCGCCCTCCATTACCCGGCGTGCCGCGTTGGCACGGTCCGCGGAAAGCTCCCAGTTGCTATACGAACCTCCCGAACCAAAAGACACCGCGTCGGTGTGGCCCTCTATCCACAGAGAGTTCGGTAGCTTGCCCACCTCCTGCGCAATGAGCTTGAGAAGCGCAATAGTGGGAGCCGGCAAGATAGCCGAACCACTGGCAAAGAAGGGAGAGCGCTCTGCCTCAACCAGATCAATCATCATGCCGTAGGAGGTAACCTTGATCTCGACCTGCTTACTCAGTGCGCCCAGACCAGGCTGCCCCGCCATCTTGCCCTCGATCTTATTCTGCGCCTTCACCATGTTCTCGCGCTGAAACTCCATGGCCAGCTCGCGCCAGTTCTTCGCACTAAGCCCCACCCCCGTCCCAATAGACACCGGACTCTTGCCCCCCATTGACATCGAGGCGATTCCGGCCTTACTTGTCGAGGCAGTAAACGGGTTATTGAAGTACTCCTGGATCTCCTCTTTGGTTTGCTGATCCATACTAATGAGCCACATCACCAAGAAGAATGCCATCATTGCTGTCACAAAGTCGGCATAGGCTACTTTCCATGCGCCCCCGTGATGCCCAGCGACAATAACTTTCTTCTTGGTGATCCGAATGATCGGTCGTTGCCCTTCGGTGGGTTCTGTACTCATAGGGAAACCTTAATTACCTTTCTGTTCTTTCAGTAGCATCTCTAGCTCGGTAAAGGAGATTCGAATCCCCGGCTCGATGCTACGTCGTGCAAACTCGACAGCGGTCATCGGTGCTTCATCATTGGCAAAGGCAATCAGTGCAACTTTTAGGCAGATGAGATAAGCCGTCTCAGATTTAGCCTGAATCTCACAAGCCTGTGAGAGCGGGCTCAGGACACCGTAGGCCAACAAAATTCCCAGGAAAGTTCCCACGAGAGCGGCAGCCACTTTCGCACCGATCTCAGCAGCGGCCCCTGCAATCGAGCCCATGGTCACGACAACCCCAAGAACGGCGGCGACGATTCCAAAACCGGGCATGGCATCGGAGCTCTTTGCCAAAACATGGGAGGCCTCCATTGCTTCCTCATGATGCTGCTCAACATCCACATCCAACATCTCACCCAAGTGGTGGGGCTCTATCGCTCCAGAGAGCAGAACCTTGATGGTGTCGGCAAAGAATGCGACCGCGTGGTGGTTGCGTGTGAAGGTGGGGTACTTCTTGAACAGCTCGCTCTCGTGGGGGTTCTCCACGTGCTTCTCAAGAGCCAGAAGCCCATCGCGCTTAGTGAGCGCAAAGACTTCATGAAGCATGGTCAGTAGCTCCGCATACGCCTTCTTCGTGAACGGATTTCCCTTCATCAGCGCCATCGTGCGCTGGAAGGAAGCCTTCACGGCAGAGGGGGAGTTCCCCGCCAGTGTCGCTCCTAGGGCTGCACCACCAATGATCAAGAACTCTGAGACCTGAACCAGAATCCCAATCTGACCATGGTGCATGATATAGCCGCCAAGAACACTCCCAATAACGACGATTAATCCAACGATTACCAACATTTCTAGCGATCTCCCTACACGAAGGCGCTTCCGTTCTCAGGGCCATCTTGAGCCCAGAAGCATACCTGATATGTTTTCGGTTAGGAGATCACATCAATAGAGGAGTTAATATTTCTAAAACACCGTATAAATACAGTCAAAACGGCATATTTACGGCAATTAAACACAATTAAAGCATTATTACCGACGTTATAATTACCAGGACAACCTAGTAATTACACGATGTCTTTGGGAGCGATCCTGCGAGGCAAGGAGCTAACGAGCCCTTCCCGCACCGCAAAGACCGCCGCATCCGTCCGATTGGGGAGCTCCAGCTTCTGAAGGATATGCTGAACATGAAGCTTGACCGTATGGACGCTCATGTGAAGCTGCTCGGCAATATCACGGTTGGTAAGCCCCCCCGCAATATGGCTGAGCACCTCACGCTCCCGGACAGAGAGCCCTGCCAGGGGCTGTTCTTGCTCACGAAGTTGCCGTGCGAGGCGGTGGTACTCCTGGAAGATACGCCGAGAGACCTGCCGCGTAAACCAGACCTCGCCACGCCCTAGTGCCCGGATCGCCTGCGGCAAGACCGTGATCCCCTCGGTCTTTGTGACCACGCCCCGTGCACCATTCTGCGCTGCCTGGATCTGAGACTCTTCTGCCTCCTCGCTCACCAGGGTGAGAAACATTGCCTCAGGGACATTGAGTAAGACACGCTCCAGAAGCGCCAGCCCACTGACAGCACTCCACTGAAGATCCAGAATAATCACATCGGGATGGCTGAGCTGCACGACCTCAAGGAGGCTCTCGGGATCACCAACGGCTCCCGTGATCTGGAAGTCAGTCTCCTGAACAAGTCGGTCGGCAAGTAAGTTACGAAGAAGAGGATCCTCGACAGCAAGCAATATTTGAACCATGAAGAGATACTCCTTAAAAACGGCGGTGGTCTCGATGCCACACCCTGTAATTATAACGGGTAATTCGCCATTTGATTCCTGATAATTGTACCAGTGGCTAAAAAAGATTAGCCGTATAGCCTATGCGCCCGAACCCTCAAAATCTCGATACTTCAGAGTGTAAACGTCTCATTAGGACGAGCCCCCCTTAACCGGGGAGAAGGAGTTCAGAAAAGTGTTTGAAACACGCACCGATATTGTCATTCGTGGAGCCCTCAATGGCATGGCAACACGCCACCGGGCCTTCACGGATGCCGTTGCCAATGCCGAGACTCCGGGCTTCGTCCCCAAGACTGTCGAGTTTGAGGAGCAGCTCCGCACCGTGCGCGATGCCATGCTCGCGGATCCTCTCAATGCTAGTGCCGCCTCACAGCCTCCCCTCCCGCTGACTCTCAAAGAGTCGGCGCAAACCGAAGGGCGTGCGGATGGCAATAAGCTCTCTATTGACCAGCAGGTTGTGGAGATGGAGATCAATAAGCTCTCCTACCAAGCCCTCACCCAAGCAGCTCGTATGCGTGACGAGATCCTGCACAGCGTCATCACGGAGTCTCCGCGCTAAGCCGCCCCGTAAGGAACCTATTTTATGTCTATTACAAGCCTACGAATCAGTGGCTCCGGCCTCACCGCCGAGCGCGCCCGCCTCGATGCCATCTCCCGCAATATTGCAAATGTTGAGACAACCCGTCGCGCCGATGGCCAGCCGGGTCCCTACCTTCGCCAGTATGTTCCCTTCGAGGCCATCACCAGCGAGAACGGCCAGCTCGGCGGCGTTAAATTGCTTGAGACCAAAGAGTTCTCTAAAGAGGACAAGGCTCTCAAGGAGGTGCTTATGCCGGGGCACCGCGATGCCGATCCCAGGACGGGCATTCTCAAGCTGCCCAATGTTGACATTATTGAGGAGATGGTGGACATGATCGCCGCGACCCGTGCTTACGAAGCCAATATCGGAGCGGCCAACGCCACCAAGAGTATGATCGCCCATGCGATCGAACTAGGACGACTCTAAGGTCTGTCCTGAGGAACTACTATGCCTGACCCTATTTCTCCCTTCTCTCAGTTCCAAAAATCTGCCGCCTCGTTCCAGCGCCCCCAAGGTGCTATGAGCAGTGGGGATGCCCAAGATGCCCTAAAAAGCTTGCAGGACATGCTGGGTAACAACAGCGCGTCCAATAACGGCACGCCCAATGCCTCCAATACGACCAATTCCGGCCTTGATGGGCTTCTGAAGAATCCTAGCATACAGGGATTGCTCCAGAAAGGACTCGTGAGCCCGGGAGCGGCGGTTCAGGGAACGACTGCCGCCCAGGACGCCAATACCGCGGGAAACCGAACGCTCACCGAGGACACCGCTCTAAGCTTCGTAGGTATCTCAGATAGTGGATTCGACTCCCTCAACGGGGGGGCGGTCGCTCCAGCCTTTGGCGATGTGATTCACGGTTTTGTCCAAAACGTCAATTCGTCGCAGGAGAAGAGTGCCCAGATGATTGAGTCGCTTGCCCTAGGTGAGCCGATTGATGTCCACCAGGTCATGCTCGCGCTTAATGAGGCGAACAATGCCATGGCACTCACGCTCCAGGTGCGCTCCCATGCCCTCAAGGCCTACCAGGACCTGATGCAGATCTCCCTTTAAGCCTTTCTTTATTGTCGCTAACGATCTCCTGAAACTATCTCACCTACTATGCTGAACTCACTGAGAAACAACTGGAACGCACTCGCAATCCCACAGAAAGCGGGTCTTGTCGCCATACTAGTGGCGGTGTTTGGGGGCATTCTCGCTCTTGGCATCACCTCCAGTCGCCCAACCTACGGCGTGCTTTACTCAAAGCTCACGATGGCAGATGCGGGGGCTATCACCAATAAGTTGAAGGGAATGAATGTCAACTACAAGGTGGTAAACGACGGCGAGATCGAGGTTCCTGCCGAGCAGGTCCACGAGCTTCGCCTAAGCCTCGCCGCAGATGGCCTTCCCCAACAGCACGGGGAGATCGGGATGGAGATATTTGATAAGGTGACCCTCGGAAGCACGGAGGCCGTCCAGCAAATTAATAAAGGGAGAGGGCTTGAAGGCGAACTGACCCGCACAATAAAGTCTATGGAAGGCGTGGAAGATGCTCGTGTCCACCTTGCTCTCCCTGCAAAATCTGCGTTCTCCGAACCCTCGGAAGATGTGAAGGCATCTGTAAAGCTCACTCTGCAGGAGGGCTACCGCCTTTCCCCTAAGCAGGTGGAAGGACTTGTGAACTTTGTCGCTCGTGCTGTGGAGCGCCTGAAACCGGAAAATATCACGATCACGGATTCCAAGAGCAATCAGCTCAATAGCAAAGGCGAAGGCGAGACGATTGACAAAGACCAGATCGCGACACAGGAGCGCTTCGCACACACCATCCAATCGGAGCTTCAGCAGCTCGCGGATCGCACTCTGGGTGTCAATCACGCCGAGATCACGGTGCGCGCCGAGCTGGACTGGGACCAGAGCCAGCTCTCCAGTGAGATATACAAGCCCAGCGGTACCGATGGAGCCAACCTCCCGACCACAGAGAACAAGACCGACGAAAAATACACCCGTGCGGATCCTAAGAGCCCTGCCTCACCGGGAACGATGACCACTGCAGTGGCGAACAACAACAATAGCCCCGGTGAGTACAATAAAACCCAAAACACCAACGCCTATGTGGTTAATAAAACCACGGAGAAGCGGGTCATGGCCTCGGGCAAGCCCAAGAAGATCTCCGTTGCCGTCTTCCTAGACGAGGCCGCTAATATCCCACCCGCCAAGCAAGCGGATCTTCGGAATACACTCGCCACTGCAGCGGGACTCGATATCACGCAGCCAGCATCGGGTAGCCCACGCGACCAGATTTCGCTATTCGTGTTTCCCTTCGACCGCTCGGTGGAGATTAAAGAGAAAGCGGACGCCACCGCTGCGGCTAAGCAAGAGACCCAACTGAGCCTGATTCGTAACGGTGCCGCGCTGCTGACTCTCATTCTGGTTGCGGCCTTTACGCTGGTCATGATGCGCCCCCGCCGTACCAAACGGCAGAAACTCGACGCCACTCTGGATGGGCAGGCAAACCAGGCGCTCCCGGGCAGTGCAGCGGCTCCCGAGCTTTCGGGTGGCCCTATGTCAGCCAGAACCAATGGCACATTGCTGGAAGCGGGCACAAGAAGCACCCGAAATGATATTCCGCTGGATCAGAACGAGCTTGCGACCCCACTGGGTCGTATCCGCCGGATCGCAGTCAACCAACCCGAAGATGTATCCGCAATGCTCCAAGGCTGGCTACGCGACCAGCCGATTGAGAACCGCTAAAAGGCCCCTCTGAAACGTTTGAAAGCAAGCTATGGCAACTACGGACGATACTTTAACTTCTGTTATACATTTTAGTGCAAATCACCCTGCCTACAAAGGCGCGGTGCTACTGCGCTCTCTGGGCACGGAGCTAGCCGCCAGTGTTCTGAGCTGTCTGGAGGAATCCGAGATGGAGATGCTGATCCAGGCGATGTCTCAGCTCGGGCACATTGCGGCCAAGGAACGCGACCGGGTTCTGGAAGAATCAGAGGATAACCTACGCCACTACACCAACGGCCTGCACGTCGCCCCTGAGTACACGAGGCAGCTCCTGGAGCAAACCATCGGCGCGGAAAAAGCGGCGACATTTCTAAAGCGAGGGCGTGCCATCGAAGCCGCCCCGACACTGACTCTAGAGCGCATTATCAAAGAAACTCTCCCGGAGACACTAGCCTCTCTGGTCAGTGAGGAGCACCCTCAGATGATTGCCGTTTTGGTCAGCCAGCTTCCTCTAGACAAAGCGGCGACTATGCTCACGGCTCTGCCTATCGAGGTTCAGACCGGAGTGACGGCGCGTTTGGTGCAGCTAGAGACCCCCTCCCCCCGTGCGATTCACCATCTGGAGCAGGCCCTGGCCACGAAGCTACAAACAGGGGTCATGGACAATAAAGAGAGCCCCGCTGGCCCTCGCCATGTCGCAGATATCCTCAGCCGTATGCGTCGCTCCGTCGAGGATGGCTTCCTAACCTCCCTGGAGGAAGAAGCTCCGGATCTGGCACGCGAAGTCCTGCGCTACCGTTTCACTTTTGAGAACCTGCTGGATCAAGACAGCCGTGTGCTCCAGCGTATCTTGCGCGATCTGGACACAAACACCCTACCACTGGTGATTAAAGGGCTGCCCGAGGATCAAACCGAGCTCATCTATGGCAATATGTCCGAGCGTGCCGCCGAGCGTATCCGTGAAGAGGTGAGCAACCTAGGCGCGGTTCGTCTCCGCGATGTGGAGGCCGCGCAGCAGAAGATGCTAGCGCTGGCTAAGTCGCTGGCAGACAAAGGGGAGATTGCTCTCGTGGTAGCCAATCAAGAAGCGGAAGAGGAGGAAGCTCTTGTCTGAGCTCGCCCATCCCTATCTCCTTCGCTCCGCACGACGCGTGAGCAACGAGATCCGTCCCTGGGAGATCGCCACTCTCCGCCCCGAGCCCGAGCTCCGTGCCGAACCCGATACCGCCGCACGCTCTCAGCAAGCTCTCTGCGAAGCCGAAGCACTGATCCAGGATGCCAAACAAGCCGTTGCGGAGCTGCGTGAGTCCGCGCAGAACGCGCTGGAACAAGAAGCCAGGCAGACTCTAGAGCAGGCGCGGGCGCAGGGCCTCGCGGAAGGACGTGCAAACGCCGAGGCGGATCGCCTTGCTTTGCTTGAGCCACTTCAGGCTCTGCTGGCGGAGCTGCCCCATGCCTGGGAGCAGTTTTGTCTGCGCGAGACCCCAGTGATGATTGAAATTTGTATCGAGGCGGCGGAGCGCGTGCTGCATGAGCAGCTCACCCTGGAGCCCGAGCGGATTGCGACCATTGTCCGCGCCGCGATCGCCCATGTTCCCCAGGCACAGAACTTAACCGTGACGGTTCATCCAGAGGACCTGCTCTTACTCCAAGAGTGCGCACTGACGGAAAGCACCACAAACCAGATTCAGCTCACCGCCGACCTAACAATGCGCCGGGGAGGCTGTCGTGTCGAGAGCCGTCAGGGTGTGGTGGATGCCAGCCATGACGGTGCTCTACTGCGCCTCGCCGATACGCTAAGGGGAATCTAACTAATTATGCTCACACCTCCCCCACTCGACTGGACTCCGCAGCGCCACCAGCTCGCTCACTTCAACCCCATTGAGACGAGCGGCAAGATCACACAAGTGGTCGGGCTGGTTCTGGAGTCGGAAGGCCCCTCGGCGTGCATGGGCGATCTATGCTACATCGAGACTCCCGGCTCAGATATTCGTGTTCCCGCAGAAGTGGTCGGCTTCCGCCAGGAGCGCCTCCAGCTCATGCCTCTCGGAGAGACAGGGCGGATCGGGCAGGGAAGCCGAGTGATCAATAGCCGCCGTGCGCTGACGGTTCCCGTGGGCGAGCAGCTTCTGGGCCGAGTGATTGATCCGCTGGGCCGCCCGATGGATGATCTTGGCCCTGTCTTCACCACGGAGCGCTACCCACTAAACCAGACCCCCCCAGCGGCAATGCAGCGCGAGCGCATCACGGAGCCACTGAGCTTTGGCGTGCGTGTCATTGACTCACTCCTGACAATAGGCAAGGGGCAGCGTGTAGGAATCTTCGCGGGAAGTGGTGTGGGAAAGAGCACCCTCCTGGGCTCCATCGCCCGTAACTCCGAGGCGGACATCAATGTTGTTGCACTGATCGGCGAGCGTGGCCGCGAGGTGCGTGAGTTTATCGAGCGTGATCTTGGGCCTGAGGGTCTAGCCCGCTCCATTGTGATCGTCGCCACCTCGGATCAGCCCGCCGTCGTCCGCCTAAAGGGAGCGCTAGCTGCCACTGCCATTGCCGAGTACTTCCGGGATCAGGGCAAGCAGGTTCTCCTAATGATGGACTCGCTCACCCGCTTTGCCTGGGCGCAGCGCGAGATCGGCCTGGCAATCGGAGAGCCGCCCACCACCCGTGGCTACACCCCCTCAGTGCTGGCGATGCTCCCACGCCTTCTAGAGCGTGCGGGCACGGCAGGAACCGGCACGATCACCGGACTCTACACCGTTCTCGTGGATGGTGATGACATGAACGAGCCCATTGCCGATGCGGCCCGTAGCATTCTGGACGGCCATATAGTGCTGCGGCGTGAGCTGGCATCGCGAGGGCACTACCCTGCCATTGACGCTCTCGACTCGGTGAGCCGCCTGATGAGCGAGATCACCACGCGAGAGCACCGCGCTGCCGCCACCAACCTGCGCGAGATGATGGCAACCTACCAGACATCCGAGGACTTGATCTTGCTGGGTGCGTACGCGGCGGGGAGCAGTGCCAGCCTGGATCGGGCTATCGTGCGCCATGAGGCCGTCCAAACGTTCCTGAAGCAGGCTCCCGACGAGCCAACAGAGTGGGACGCGATGCAAAAATGGCTGCATGAGGTGGTGGCATGAAGCGCTTTCAGTTCCGTCTGGAGACCGCACTTCGCCTGCGACGGCTCGCGGAGCAGCAGGCACAAGCCGCCCTCGCCGAGGCCGAGCGTGCCGTCCTCGCAGCAGAGCAAGCGCTCACCAAGACCCTGGGAGAGCGGGAGCGGCACCTAGCCTACTACGCCCAGCTCCAGCAACAAAGCAAACCCGATATCGCCCTGATCGCCGCGACCTGCCAGTACACGGAAATCCTTGAGGAGCACCTGGAGACGCAGCGCCAGATCGTCCGCACCGCACTAGACGCACGCGATAAGCGCCGCGAAGCCTTGCAGGCTAGCCGCAGGGAGCGGGAGCTGATCGAGAAACTGAAAGAGAAAAAACACCAGGAGTATCTCCTACAAGAAGCTGCCGAGGAGCAAGCGTGGCTGGATGAAGTCGCCGTTTTGCGCTTTGGTCGTGCTTGAGACTCGGAAAGGAAACCGCCATGACAGATGCAATTCAGCGGATTGAGAGCCGCATCCAACAGATTCGGGCACTCGTTGATCCTCCAGTACAGCCCCCGGCAAAAATTACCCGGCCCGGTGAAAGTTTAACCTTGACTTCCCAGATGGATCCGTCGAAAGAAGAGTTTGGGACAGAGTTTTTATCCCAGCTAGGACGGCAGCCAAACTGTGGGCCCTCTGATTTCCCAGGAGGTTTGACTCCCTTACGGAAGTCGCTGCCACCCGATGTGGCCGCCAAGATGGGCATCTCGCGGCGGGAGTTGTCGCAAAGTGGCTTTGAGCCAAGATCGCTCTCCCCCGTCACCCTGCCGCTGGCAACCCGTGTGCGCCAGGATGTCTCAGCGGAGGCAATTCGCTTGGACCCCGACGAAGCGATGCGCCGGGAGCGCTACCTTCCGATTATCCGGGAAGCGGCGGCGCAAACGGGCCTCCCAGAGGTGCTGATTGGTGCCGTGATCCAAGCGGAGTCGTCGTTCAAGCCGGGAACTGTCTCATCGGCGGGTGCGAAGGGCCTGATGCAGCTCATGCCCGAAAATGAAACACAGTTCGGTGTTCGCAATGTCTTCGACCCGCACGAGAATATCATTGCGGGCTCCAAGCATCTGCGAGAGTACGTGGATCGCTTTGGCACCCTGGAGAAGGCGCTGGCCGCGTTCAATGCGGGCCCAAGCCGGGTCGTTCGCTACGGAGGGATCCCTCCGTTCCGTGAGACACAAGACTATGTACGCCGTATCACCGGGATGCTCCGCCAGGCCGGTGCGCTCCAAGAGATGGACTAACACAAAAATCGCGTAGGGAGTTTGCTTAAAGATGGGTTTAGAAGCGTTGACAGGAAACAGTGTTGTGCCCGAGAGCCGGGCCGTGTCCGAGAGCCGTGGTGCCACACCGACAGAATCGTCGGTGCGCCCCGATGCGACCAGCCCGGAAACCACAGTACCCAGCGACTTCCAGGCCACTCTTCAGCAGCTAGACAGTGAGCAAGAAGCCATGCAATTAATTTTAGACCAAAGCGTTCCAGTGCTGCCCGTTATAGCTCTTGAGATACAGAAGCCAGACGGCGAGAACAAGGCAGAGCCTGAGCAGGCCGATGATGCCACGCTCGTGCCAGACCCCAGTGTCGTGCCCGCGTTCTTTGCCCCGTCTGCTCCCAGCCCCCCTCTCCCCTCTAGCACTCCAGATCCCTCCAGCGCGGAGTCGCTTTCCGTGCTGCCGATGATCGCCGAGCCGCTCCCAGGAGCCAAGTACGAGCAGAGTGAAGCAGCGCTGCCCAAAGAGATGCGCGATGCACTTGCCGCTCTGCCTCTGGTAGAAACGGCGGTGGCTCCCACAAAGGCTCCCACACCTCCCGCCTCCCCCTCCCCAGAGATTTCGGCACAGAGCATCGCCCCTACAGTGGCCCCTGCCACTTCCCCAGCTCAGCCGATCGGAACGGAAATGCCTACCGCTCCGATTCGCTTGCCCGAGCTTCCTCAGCAGCTTGTCCCGATTGTCCGCCGCCTCAACGAAATAGGGAATCAAGAGCTACGAGTTCGTCTTGACCCACCGCATCTTGGTGAGCTCAGCGTCGTGCTGGAGTCTGGTCAGGACGGAATTTCCATACGAATTGTCGCCCAGACCCGGGAGACACTCTTACTGCTTCAAGATCAGCGCGGCGCCCTTCAGGAAGAGCTGAGCCGCCAGAACCTCTCGATCGCCTCATTTACCGCCTCACTTGCGGGCGATACCAGCGGGCAGCGCTCACATGCACGCTTTTTCGATGCTCCCGTCACGCGGTCGGCCTCCGGCGGCACGGATTCAAGCGCGGAGCAGCAGCCACTTATCGTCCGTCTCCCGCTTCATTCCGGCGGGCTCGATGCCCACGCGTAACTCCAACACACCAGACCACTAAAAAGAATAACTATGCCAATCAATGCTCTTAACAACCAGACCACCAGCACTGCCCCACTCACAAAAGCGACTGAAAACACGCTGGGCAAGCAGGACTTTCTGAAGCTCCTCACCACCCAGCTCCGTAACCAGGATCCTCTTAGCCCTATGAGTAATGAACAATTTATCGCCCAAATGGCCCAGATCTCAACACTGGAATCATCGCAAGACATGGGCAAGCAGCTCACGACCCTAATCAACACCCAGCAGCGGACGCAGGCTCTCCAGATGGTCGGCCACGATGTAGACTATCTCCCCGAGGGAGAAACGACTACCCAGACGGGCCGAGTCTCTGCCGTGATGCTCCAGAACGCCTCCCCTGTTCTGCTCATCAACGGCAACCAAGTGCCCTACGCGAAAATTCAGTCTATTCACTAAAAATAGGTCTTTCCCTCCGGGGAAAACCTGTCGAAAAAAAGTACAGAGAAAAGGAAGATCACCTAATATGACCACTGCTTTACAAGCGGGCGTGAGCGGAATGCTCGCCCATCAGACTCGGATGGATGCGGTTGGCAATAATGTCGCGAATGCCAACACGATTGGTTTTAAGAGCACCAGTGTCGCGTTCTCGGACCTGCTCAACCAGACACTCCACCCCGCGAGCACAACCACTGCCCAGCGCGGTGGATCGAATCCCTCCACACTGGGAGGCGGTGTCCGTGTCTCATCACTGGATACAAACTTCGCCCAGGGAGCCCTTCAGGACACGGGACGTAACCTCGATGTCGCTGTTGAGGGCAACGGTTTTCTCACCGTAACCGATGGCACCTCTATTTTCATGACCCGCAATGGCAATCTCGGACTAGACAGTGATGGCACTCTGGTGCATATGGCCACCAAGCTCCGCGTTGTGGCAGCCCCCGAAGGCAGCAGCAGCGTGAGCCCGACATCCACTGTCAAGCTTCCCGTAGGAGCAGCCAGTATGGCCCGCGCCACCTCCAAGATCACCCTCGGCGGAAACCTGGATGCTCGTCTTGGTGTCGGCCAGAGCCAGCCCATTACGGCCACGGTCTACGACTCGTTAGGTTCCGCGCATGCTCTCAGCCTCAGCCTGACCCGCTCCGCAACGGCCAATGCCTGGACGGTGAGCGGCACCAGCCCCGATGGTGCGGTCAGTGTGACCGGCACTCCCGACCTTACTTTCGATGCTAACGGAACAGCACAGCTGAGCAAGCTCCCTCTCACTCTCGCACTGGCTGGCGGCGGAGGTGCCCAGAGCAACCTAAGCTTCGATCTCAATACCGGAGGGATGACCCAGCTTGCCCAAAGTGCAACGGCCTCTCTGTCGGCACAAGATGGCCTCGCACCAGGAACTCTCACCTCGGTGACCATTCATGAGAACGGGGAGATCGCCGGAGTCTTCAGCAATGGCCTAACCAAGACCATGGGGCAGATGGTGACAGCAACTTTCGCCAATAACGAAGGGCTGGAAAATATCGGAGACACCCTCTTTCGCTCGACGATCAACTCCGGCGATCCTGTCTATAGCACACCGGGCACCAGCAGTCATGGCTCACTTCGCAGTGGCTTTCTGGAAAGCTCCAATGTTGATCTGACCCGCGAGTTCACGGATATGATTGTCACTCAGCGTGGCTACCAGGCCAGCTCCCGTGTGATCACCACATCAGATCAAATGCTCCAGGAGCTCATGCAGCTCGGCCGCTAATCTCTGACGATTCCTGTTTGTTTCTCTCACCTTATTCCCTCCTGAGCAACCCGACTAATGCTCGTTAGTCCGGTTGCTTTTTTTTTATATCCCCCTGGCGATCCAAGATTAGCCAGACTGCCTATTATCTTCGTTTCCCTCTAGGGCGATAATCCACTCAGGAGCGAGAAAGTGCTCTGGAAGATTCAGGAAACAAAGAAATGGCAATCGCTGGTAAAACCCTTATTATTCTTGTCGCAACCTCGGTACTAGGCTCTATAGGAGCTGCAGTTGGCACCGGTTTGCTCCTCCGCGGTAAAGCTCCCGTAGCCGCCGCAGGTCCTGCCGACACCCACAAGGCTCCGCCTGAGCCCGTGGTACGCACCCCGCTGACGATCTACCCTCTGGGCGAGCTGGTGATCAACCTAGCCGACCCGGAAACCAATCTCCGCTACGCAAAAGTCACTATCGCCGTCGGCTTTGAAGAGAAGCTCGCGGATGACGACCTCAAGATCCACAATCCCGTGCTGCGTGACATGGTCATTCGCACGGTTTCCAAGAAAACATTTGCGGATCTCCATAAACCAGATGGTCTTGACAAGCTAAAAGAAGAGCTGCGTACAAACATGGATAAGTTAGTACCTAAAACTCACATCTGTAATATCTATCTAGAGAATTTCGCGATGCAGTAGGGCATGATGCCTTTCAAGAAAGAAAATCATGACACAGGAACTACTCAATCCAGAAGAGCGCTCCGCGCTAAAAAGCCTCTACACCACGCCTGATGTCGTTGTTGCCGTCTTTCCTAGCGTCAGCCAGTTGGACAAAGAGCAACAGGCGGCTTTTTTCAATAAACTTACCCAGTGGGGCGTGCACTTCCAGCGTGAGCTGACGAGCTTGCTGCGCTTACCCTGTATTTTCCTGCCCCCCCAGCAGATGATTGTCAGCCAAAACCAGCGCTGGCGTGGGGATGAAGAGATTTTCCATGCGGTCTACGGGCCTCATAAAGGCCAGACACTCTCGCTAGCGTTGCCCAGGCCATTTGCGGCAGCTCTTTGTGAGAGGCTCTTCGGCTCACCGATCTCTCTTCAGGCGGATCGTGCACTGATGGCATCGGAGCGCTCGCTGCTCCGAGAGCTAGTGGCGGAGTGGCTGGTTCAGCTCAGCACTGCCTTTAATATCATGACACTACGGCTCAGCGATAAAGACGAAACCGACAGTGAGGAGAGCGACCTGAGCACTCTCTGGATGCGGGTCGAGTGCCCTATCCGCTGTGGCACGATCGAGGCCGGGCTCTTTATCTCTCTGTCCGTGGACAGTGTCCGTGATCTGCTGGGGCTCACCTACAAGCAGACCAAGACAAAGATCGCCCGTCAAGAGCTTATGGAGCGCCTGGGCGATGTCCCTCTTGACTTACATGCCGTGCTCGGCGAGACAGAGTTCTCACTGGATGCCCTGGCGAACCTGCGGATCGGGGACGTGATCACCTTGGACCGTCACGCAGAAGATTTAGTGGACCTTAAGCTAGACCAGGGAGTGCTCCTCCGAGCACGTGCCGGTCTGGCAGGGCAGAACGTGGTTCTGGAGATTGTCTCCGGGCCTAAGGAGAAAGGAAACGGATGAGTACCCTGTTAACTCAGGAGCCCCTGACGGAAGCGACTCGCACAGAGCAAGCTTCCTCCCCAGCGATGGCCAAGACCACCAAGGCGCACACGGAGCCAAAAGCACACCAGGAGCACGAGACTATTAACCATAGTGGTGCAGCTCCCTTTGGGCATACCCCGGAGTATCTTCTGGATGTTCGCCTAACTGTCAGCGCCGAGATAGGCCGCGTCGAGATGCCGGTTCGTCAAGTGATGCTTTTGGCTCCTGGCGCACTGGTTGAGCTTCAGCGCAGCGCCAGTGAACCCGTGGATATTCTCGTGAATGGGCACTGCATTGCCCGCGGTGAGATCGTCGTCATTGGTGAGCACTTCGGGGTGCGCATCACAGAACTGGGCACTCCTCTGCCTACCCAACGCTAACTTATTTGACTTGCTTTTAGAAAGGTTTACGATCATGAAATCTCTGTCTCTTGCCACTCTCTCTCTGACATTTTTGCTTGCTGCCTCTACAGCAACACACGCCCAGACCGCCGCTCCAGCAGCCGTGAAGCCTGCCGCGACGACGCCCGCTCCGGCTCCTGCTCCGGCTCCCACGGTGGTAAAACCTGCCGTAACGACGCCCGCTCCGACAGCGACGACGACAACCACGACAACGACAGCCGCTCCGGTGGCAGCCCCCACAGCAGGAGCGGGCGTCGCTCCAACCACTACCGCTAGCCCCACACCGGAAGTTAAGAAGTCTACCGATCCCGAGGCGCAGCCACTTACCGGCTATGTCGCTCCCGTCAATGACACCCCTAATACCAAAGCGATGATCCAGGATCTAGGAGTCAAGCTTGGCGGAGTCATCGGCCTCATGCTGATCTCCGCACTGGGCTGGAACAAGCTGCGCCGCCGTGGCGTGGGCAGCAAGAAGAGTGGAACCGCAGAGCGCAACGAGAGCCGCCTTCTCGTAATGGAGAAGCTCCACCTCAACCCACAACAGGTTCTCTATGTCGTCCGCTACGCCGAGCGCACCCTGCTCGTTGGCGCATCGCCGCAGAACCTGAACCTAATCACCGATCTCAGCAAGGGAGGCACTGCCCTGGCTTCTAGCAGCGCCACTGCTCTGCCCGCCCCGCTGACCGAGGCGCTTAAGGAGCTGGAGGCCCGAGGCGAGCGAGTAAAGCCCTCACCGGAGCCTGCAATCCGCACACCGCGCCCCGTGGCCGTTGAGGACCGCTTCGCTGGTATCCTGGATCGCCTACGGGCTCAGGAAGAGCCGAGCATGCCGAGCGAGTACCGTGTGCAACAATCACGCCCTACCCGCACCATCGCGGAGCTCGACGAAGATGAGGAAGAGCGACTCCTGGCAAAATCGAGCCGTGGCAGCTCCCTCTTCCGCGCCGCCTCAACAACCTCGACGGGAGACGGCAGATGATCTCGGGACACGGGCGAATACTCGTGGGGAGGGCGCTCCTGTGCGCCCTCTGCCTTCTGGGCTCACTGGGGCTGGCTTTCGCGCAGGCTCCCAGCGGCAGTGGCTCCACAATGGGCATCCCGGTCGGCATCAAGCTGCCCGCCGTGAACCAGCCCCAGGAGATGGGTCAGTCACTCCAGATCCTGGGAATGCTCACTGTGCTGGCAGTCGCGCCGGGCATCCTGATGATGATGACATCGTTTACCCGAATTGTTATTGTCTTGGGGCTCACCCGCTCCGCTATTGGCACGCAACAGCTTCCCCCCAACCAAGTGCTGATGGGCCTCGCCCTGTGTCTGACTTTCTTTACCATGCAGCCCACCCTGGCGGACATGAACACCAATGCCCTCCAGCCCTATCTCGCCAAACAGCTCACGGCGGACCAGGCGGTCGAGAAAGCCGTTCCTCCGATCCGCAGCTTCATGCTGCGCCAGACCCGTGAGGCGGACCTCTCGCTCTTTGTGGAGATGAGCCGCATCAAGCGCCCTTCCACAGTGCGCGATGTCCCGACTTATGTGATTATCCCGGCGTTTGTGATCAGCGAGCTCAAGACCGCCTTCATGATGGGTTTTATCATCATGCTTCCCTTTCTGGTCATAGACTTAATTGTTAGTATGATCCTGATGAGTATGGGAATGATGATGGTTCCGCCGATGCAGATCGCCCTGCCCTTTAAGATTCTGCTCTTCGTGCTCATTGACGGCTGGCACTTGCTGGCACGCGCACTTTCCCTCAGTTTCTAGTAAGAAAGACACCTAAGACACCCCATGAGTCAAGCCCAAGCCTATACCTACATCCAGCAGTGCCTCTGGACTGCCACCCAGGTGGTCATGCCGGTCATCATGGCCGCCCTTATGGTTGGCACCGCGATCAGTGTCTTCCAGGCAGCCACTCAGATTCAAGAGCAGTCGCTCTCGTTCGTCCCCAAGGTGGGTGCACTGCTGGGCGCTCTCGCACTCACTGGCGGCTGGATGATCACGAAGTTGGTCGAGTACGGCCGTAGTATTTTAATTGATCTGCCCAGTGTTCTTCAGAGATAGCAACTAAAACCATGGAGCTTTCCTTCTGGCTTGAGATTACCCAAGGACAATTCGTCACTGCCCTGCTGATCTTTGCGCGGCTGAGCGGCGTTTTGTTCTCTGCCCCTCTCCTCTCGAGTCATAGTGTCCCGACACCAGTTCGGGTGGGCTTGGCGACTATCCTTAGCCTCATTCTCACCCCTCTGTTCCCTCCAACCTCGGTTAGCAATCTCCCGCTCCTGGCAGTGGGCTTGGGCAAAGAGTTTATGATCGGGCTGGCTCTGGGCTGGATTGCATCCTTGATATTCTCCTGCGTACAGATGGCCGGTGAGTGGCTGGATGTCCAGTCGGGCTTCCAGATGGCACAGCTCTTC